>CAMWQX010000085.1 GCA_947176475.1 uncultured Bacillota bacterium | reverse complement strand
GTTCTTGCCAATGTGATAAATCAAAGAGAAAAACTGATTTTTTAAAAGAAGTAATTAATAATGATGAAATAAAGAATAAGAATGAAGTAGAAGATTATAATGTTAAATTATTAAATGAATATAAAAAAGATGCTGATTATGGAAAAATATATGAGTGTTCAATTGATAATAAGGAATTGGAATGTCATATAAAGAAAGATTTAGTAGTTAATTTTGATGGTGATGGTTCAGTAACACCAAAATCTTTAGCAGAATTTGCTAAAATTTTACCTAATCTTGAAGGTTTAGCTAGGGTGTTTAAAAAGTTTGGCTTTGAAGTAGAAAATTATAAGGAATTGGGAATTATTGATAATCCATTTGTATATGTCTATTTTGATGATATAAAGTTTGTGGTAAGATATAATGGTAAAACGGCAGATAAAATCAATTTTGAAGGAGTAAAAAATTGTGAGTATTTTACTTTTGATATGATGGATATAAATCTTGCCAATATAAAGACGTTAAAACTAAGATATTTATATGAAGATATGATACGTGTTGGTGATCATGAAGAATTTCCTCAGAAAGAAAGTTGCGGTAAAAAAGTTTGCAAGGCGCAGGTGTTTAAGGGTCAAAATTATTGTAATCAAGAAACTGGAGCAATAGAGACTAGAGGAAAAGATATATATACAATATGTGATACAAATAAAAAGAATTGTAAAGAAGTAACAGAAGAAGAATATAAACTATATGATGAAAATTATGGATATGTTTTAGATTATCCAATATGCAAAATGGATTCAGAAGGTTGGCCTGATGAAAAATACTATAGAGGCAAAGGTAGGGGAGTGTGTAGAGAAGAAGGTAATAATCAACTTTGGCCGTACTATATTGAATAAAAAAATAGAAAGTGTTTACTTTCTATTTTATTTTTCGATATAAACCAATTGCTATACCTAAGATGGTACAGTTTTGAACGATGATTGGCGCTAATTCGTCATTTTCCGGTTGTAAGCGAATGTGTCCATCTTCTTTATAGAAGCGTTTGAGTGTTACTTCACCTTCGTCAGTCATAGCAACAACTATTTCACCATTACGTGCAACACTTTGTTTTTGAACGATGACGATATCTTTATCAAATATTCCGGCGTTAATCATGGAATCTCCTGAACACTTTAGAGTAAATATAGATTCTTTAGCAGGAATTAGACTAGCTGGTAAAGTAAAGAATTCATTAGGATTTTCAATAGCTTCAATGGGATTACCACAGGCAACTTTACCAAGTAGTGGAACTGATACAACATCTTCTTTTTCATCTTTTACTTCGAATTCATTATCAACTAATAACTCGATAGTTCTAAATTTGGAATTTTGTTTACGGATGAAACCTTTGCTTTCTAGTTCCTTTAAGTGGGTATGAGCAGTTGCCGGACTTGATAAACCCATGCCAGCACATATTTCTCTTACTGAAGGTGGGTATCCATGAGCAACCATATATTTTTTAATAAATATAAGAGTTTCTTCTTGTTTCTTTGTTAAATCACTTTTCATTGGCAATCCTCCTATTAAAATAATAGCAAAAAAAAAACGTTATGTCAAACAAATGTTTAAGTTTTGCAAAATAGGTAAATTTATAAAATGTTGCATTGACACATACATTTGTTCGTGATAAATTATAATTATAGAAAGGAGTGATACATATGCAAAGAATTTTAAATGAGTATAAAGGGGTGATTTTGTTTTTTCTAGTATTAATTATTATGGCTAGTTTGTGGAGCAATAATGTTAAAAAGCTCAATGAACTAGAAAATACTAATACTGTTAACTATTATGAGAAATAAATTTAGTTGATAAATCTTTACTTATTATTTAGAGTAGAGATTTTTTTTGCATAAAAAAACCTCTTTTAGAGGTTTTATATGGCTTTTTTTCGATTAGCAATTCTTTCACGATTTCTAGCATATTGACGAGCTAAGATATCATCAATTCTTTTAGAGATAACTTTGTTTTTTTCTTTTCGATAAGCTTTAATGGTATCTTCGGAAAGAACACGGCTTGCTAGAACTTCTTGGTTAAAATCACGATCAAAGTGGAAAGTTCGATCTACATCCATGTGATTATTTGTTCCACATTCAATGGCAAATTTTCGCCCAGTTACTACTTCATAGTAATAGTTATAAAAAGATGTTCCTTCTCCTAATAGATAATCAAATGGAATATTACGATATCTTAGGATTAATAAATCATCATCATCGACAAAGACATATTCTTCTTTATTGTAATAAGATAAGGGCTTTGATGAATCTATTTTAGATAATGGAAATGCTCTTTGCATAGCCATGTAATCTAATTTGTCTAAGTAATCATTAAGAGCTTTCTCATCATATTTATCTTTATATTTTGCAATATCACTTTGCATTTTTTGGTAATATGCACCTAATGTACCAACAAGGCGACAATCTAATTCTTCTCCTGGTTTTAAATTACATTCAAGAAGATCAGATAATCCATATCCTTTATCAAATTCGATATCAATATCACCAACTTTTAATAATTGGTAAGTTTTATCTAATTTTCCTATATATGTTCCATATCTTTGAAAATCGGGAAATTCTAAGTATTTATGATCAGGAAAAGATCTAGCAATGATGCGTCCTGTTATTAATTCTTCAAATTCTCTATAAATAAGCATAGTGTCACTAGCATTTCTTACATCTGTTGGTTTGGCATAAACATCTAATAATTTTTGTTTAATAGGATTTTGTTCGGCATCATAACCAACAATAACGTTTAAAGTAATCTTACATGGTAGTTGTTTTTCTATTCTTCTCATAATAACCCCTCTTTTTTAGTAGTTGTTATGATAACATAGGAGGTATTTTTAGTCAAATATAAAGATAAATGAGCAATTTACAATTTAATGCTTACATGATATAATCAGTTTGCATTAGGGAAGTGATATTATGAATTTACCAGATATGAATGAAGCAAAAAAAAGAAATAAAGAAACAGTTGAATATATATATACAGATGTGGTAAAGAATAATAATTATAAGGATAAAAAATATTTTATTAAGACATATGGTTGTCAGATGAATGTTCATGATTCAGAAGAAATATCAGGATTACTTGAGAATTTAGGATATATAAGAGTTGAAAGTGAATTAGATGCAGATTTAATAATTTTAAATACTTGTGCAATAAGAGAAAACGCTCATGATAAAGTTTTTGGATTTTTAGGTAGATGTAAACATATAAAAAAGGATAAAAAAGATTTAAAAATAATTTTATGTGGATGCATGGCTCAAGAGAAAAGTGTTGTCGATGAGATAATGAGCAAACATAAATATATTGATTTAGTCTTTGGAACCCATAATATTCATGAACTTCCAAGTTATTTAATGAATTTGGGAGAGGGCTTAAATATTGAAGTTAAGAGCAATGAAGGAAATGTCTATGAAATAGGTGAAAATTATCATAGAGATTCAAAATATACAGCTTGGATAAATATCATGTATGGGTGTGATAAGTTTTGTACTTATTGTATAGTTCCTTATACGAGAGGTAAAGAGAGAAGTCGAAAGAGTAAGGATATTATTAAAGAAGTAATGTGTTTAAAAGAAAAAGGGTATAAGGAAGTTACATTGCTTGGGCAAAATGTCAATGCCTATGGTAAGGATTCGGAAGATGAGATATCTTTTGCTGAACTTTTAGAAAGTGTAGCCAAAACAGGTATGGAAAGAATTCGCTTTGTTACTAGTCATCCATGGAATTTTACCGATGAAATGATTGATATAATTGCCAAATATGATAATATAATGCCTTATATTCATTTGCCACTTCAATCAGGTTCTGATCGTATTTTAAAACTTATGGGAAGAAGATATACGCAAGCTGAATATTTGGAATTATATAGAAAAATAAAGAATAGAGTAAAGAATGCAGCCATTACAACGGATATCATAGTTGGCTTTCCAAATGAAACAGATGAGGACTTTGAAGAGACTTTAAAAGTCGTAGAGGAATGTAAGTATGATGGAGCATTTACATTCATCTATTCTCCACGCGAAGGTACACCAGCTGCCAAAATGGAAGATGCAATACCTTTAAGTGTGAAGGAAGAAAGATTACAACGTTTAAATGAAATTGTTAATAAATACTCCAATATGAACAATCAAAAATACTTAAATGAAACAGTTAAAGTTTTATTAGTAGGAGAATCAGAAAAAGATCATAATAAGTTATTTGGTTATACGGAGACGATGAAACTTGTCAATGTAGAATGTGATAAAAATTTAGTAGGACAAATAGTTGATGTTAAAATTACGGAAGCAAAAAGCTTTAGCTTAGATGGGAAGCGCGAAAAATAGTTTTATTTTTCGCTTTTTTTTGTTATAATGATATAGAGAATTGAGGGGATAATCGTGAATAATAATCCTGAAAATCAAAATACTTTTGAAGATCAACGTAGTGTACATGCGGAAGTTATTGGAGAATTACGTAAAGATAAGATTGGAAAACCTATTTTAGTCATTGAAATAGCGGTTTTATTTGCGATAGTTTTAGTAGCATTACCATTTGTTAATAAGATGATGAATGATGAGAATAGTACATTATATAAACTTATTAATGGAACACCTTCAAATATTGTCTCACCAAAACCCACTCCAGGAGTAAACAATGAATTTGCTGATGCATCAAAACCACAACCATTAAGTATGTCCACGAGGATGAAAATGGAAAATGTTATTATGCAAAATTTTACAACATCGGGTAATACGATAAAGTGTCAGATGTATAGTTATAATGGAGTTATTAATTTAGATGAGAAAGAATATTATCTAGAAGTTTATTCATCTTCTAATCAACTTTTAGCAGCTGTAAAACTAACTGGTTCTTTAGATATTGATACTAAAGATGTAGAATTAACTTCAAGTAAGTTAAACTTTAATTCAGAGTATACATATTCAGCTAAAATCGTGCATATGAAGGATGATGATTATCCAGCGGTAACGATTAGTAGTGATGAATCAGGATTAGGTTCTTTAACATGTACTTTAAAAAATTCAACAATTGAATATGTATTTAAGAATAATTATCTTATTCGTATAAATGATACGACAACTTATGATATTGCTAATTATTCCGATCAAGAATATTTGAATTTTAAACGCAAATATGATGATAAAGCTCAAGCATTAGGCGCAATTGCTAGTGTTGCTGAGGCAGAAAATGGTTTTACTTTTAAAGCTAATATTAATTTAGAAGATCCTGCGTTTAAGATGCCAAGTACTGTTAAGGATTATAATTATTATGCAATGGATACGGAAGCCAAAGTGGTATCGTATTCCCAAATTGGAAAAGGATATGATTGTAAATGACATACAATTTTTGTATAAATGATTTTGAAGGTCCTTTGGACCTTTTATTGCATTTAATAAGAAGTAGTAAAATGGACATTTATGAAATCAATGTTTCTTCAATTACGAAGCAATATTTAGATTTTATAAATATGAGTAAAGATATGAGTGTAGATATCGCGAGTCAAAAATTCGTTATAAAAAAAAAATTGATCCATTTGAAAAGTCGTATTCTTCTTAATAAAAAAGATGAAAATGAAGAAGACAATGAATATGAATTAAATTCAGAAGAGGATTTAAGAAATAAACTACTTGAGTATGAGAAAGTTAAGGAACTTACCTCATCATTTAAGCAATTAGAGGAGAAGAGAAGTGAGTTTTATACGAAATTACCAAGTGATTTAAGTGAATTTAGGGAGTAACTGCGTACCCCAGATGGTGATGTTGTCGT
>CAMWQX010000084.1 GCA_947176475.1 uncultured Bacillota bacterium | reverse complement strand
ATGTAAGTGCTAACGTATATGTTGATAAATGCTATGAATTGTATAAAGGTGGATTTTATCGCTTAGCCAGTCTTCTTTTAAAAGATTTAATAGATATAAATAAAAGACGTAATTATGCCAATATTCCTAAGACAGAGATCCAAGAACTGCGATCAAAAACTCGCAAAGATGACGGAGAAGCCAATCGCCATTTTAACCGTTTCTTATGGGCAATGCAACACCTTGATTTTGATGAAGCCTATAAAGAGATAAAATTAAATCTAATTTATAAGGTGGATAAGCGAACCTCGACATATAGAAGCAGTCTTAGCTTGTATGAGATGTTAAAAAGTTTAAAAGAAATGCAAGAAAGCGGTTTACCTTTAGAAGAAGTTCATAATGTCTATCTATCAAGTGACTCTGAGCAGTTTAACTTTAATAGTGCTGTAAGAAAACGTGATTGGCATGCGGCAGAAAAATTCTTACCTAAAGACCAAATCAATGAATCTCTTACTTTAGAAGCTCAATATTTGCTTATTAAAGCTATCTTGCGTCAAGATAAAATAAATCGCCAAATTGAACTAACGGAAGAAGATGAAATTAAACCATTATCAAATCACTTAAAGATTGTTGATAAGGAAATCTCTGAAAAAACACCACTTGCGCCTAAAGAAGAGGAAGTAGTAGAGGAAGCAAGAGAAGAAAAAGTTCAAGAAGTTAAAACTATAGAAGTTTATGAAGATGATAGTTTAAAAGAAGTTTTAGAAAGTATTGAGAACTTAGAATTAAATTATAAAACCCTTTATTCTTTAATAAAAAATCGTGAATTTGAAGAGGCTTTCGCATTAATTGAAAGGGAAGAACAAAATGGTTATTCTATCGATGATGCTACCAAAGAATTAGAAAACCAGACTGTTGAAGAACATACCAATCAAACTTCTGAACCAGAGGAAACTGTCTCTTTAGAAGAAACAGTAGAATCACCTAAGGAAGAAGAAAGTCTAGAGGAAGCCGCAAAAGTTGACGAAGTTGTTGAAGAATCCCCAAAAGATTTAAAAGTTGATCCACCTCGTGAATTAACTAAAAAGGAAAAGCATAAATTAGCCGTGTTAGAATCTATTAAAGAGATTGAACTAAATTATGACAATCTATATGATCTTATATATAACAAACGATATGAACAAGCCCTTTATCTTTTGGAAAGAGAACGTATTCCAGGAGAGCAACCAAGTCGTCTCAATTTCAATGCTAGACGCTTAGTTGCCGCTTATTTACATGTTATTAGAGGAACTTTGCAAGAAGTTGAGCAAAAACCAATCGATTATACTCAGGATTGTTTTAAGATATTCTTTGCTGCTATAAATAATCGTGATTATTTTTTAGCCAATGAATATGTTACTGAATGTGAAGATCGTTCTCGCACCCCTCAAGAAATGCATTTATTTAAATTAATCCTAAATGATATATGTGAAGAACTTACGAGAATTGAAGATGAAAAACGTCAAAAAGAAAAAGAAGAAGCTGCTAAAAAAGAAGCTACAATTCAAATTGATAGTATCGATAAAAAAATATTTGCTTTATCTAATAAACCAGAATTTGATGATGACGATATCCTTGAATGTCGTAATCTATTACAAGAAAAAGTGGACCTTTCTTTAACCCATAAATTTAAAACTGCTAAAGATATATTAGTTTTAGGAGCCGCAGAAGCTGCTTTTATGGCTATGAATAACGAACTAAATGATTGCCATTTTGCTTCTGTTCAAGAAAAAAATGTCGATGATGAAGAAGTATGCTATTCTATAGATACAACTAGTACTAAAGTCGGAGATGTTTTCTATGACGCCTTAAAATGTGGCGATTTAATGACCGTTGAAAATATTCTAACTACGGAAAATTGGGATAATTTTCGCGATAAGATGAATAACACTAATCTTCGTCTATTGAAAAAACTTCTTATGTATATGCATGAGCATATGGATTTAGTAAGCAATCGTGAAGATCAAAGAGAAGAAGTAGCTAAGCAAAAAGTTCCACAAGAATTATTAAATCAAACTGATAAAATTGCTTATGAACTTTTAGATGAAAAAGGTAAAAAGGAGTATAATAAAGTTGAATTATTAAGAAAACTTGGATCTCTAGTTAAACGTCAAAAGTATTCTGAAGCTCTAGGTGAAATTTTTGAAAGTGATGCCAATTTAGCAGAAGATCAAAATATGGTTGATATCATTACTGATATTGTTGCTGCTAAAAAGGCGGTAAAGATAGAATCTCATAATTTATTTGATAAATTCAATAAAGCTTTAGCATCTGGCAATATTGAAGAAGCTCGCAAAGGACTAATCGAATACTCTGGGTATATCACAAGTAAATCAATTGATCGTGATTTAACACATCATCGCAAACGCATTGATATATTAGAACGAGATTTAAAGCAACCAAACTATGAAGAAAAAGAGAAGATATATTCGGCATCCTTAGCAATGTTTTATAATAAAAGAGAGAAGAAAAACTATGAACAAGCTATCGAACTTCTTAATAAATATATCGAACTTGATAAAGACATTAATTGTAAAGGCTACATCTTAAGAGCTCGTGCTTATGAAAAATTAAAACAAATTAAAGAAGCAAAAATAGATTATCAAAAAGCTTTACAAATTTCTCCTGATCCAACGGCCTTTATGGCTTTAGGAAAATTTGCCTACCAAGAGGGAGATTACGAAAGAGCAATTAACTTCCTTGAACAATTCCAAGCAATAAGACCATTTAAAGATGGAAATGTAAGTTGCATGTTAGCAACATGCTATAATAGCACTGGTCAAAGCGACAAATCAGTACCATACAATCGTCATTTAAAGCATTTATATTATGCCAATAAAAAATAATTAAAAAAGAGAATAAATATGTTCTCTTTTTATTTATTTAAAAAGGCAAAAGTGATAAAATAAAAAGAAAAAAGGAGAACAACTATGACAGATTTACAAAAATGCTATGATAAATTAAATTCATATACTAATCAAAATTTAACTACTAAAGAGTTAAATGAATTAGGTATCACAAAATACTTTATTAATAAATTAACCGAAAAAGGCAAATTAGAAAAAGTTAAACGCGGTACATACTGTGTAAAATCGTTAACCAAATCCAAAAATAAAAAGAGCGTCTTTGCTATTCGCAATTTTAGTGCAAGTGCTAGCGCCGGAAATTATGAACAAGCATATAATTATTTAATGCGCGGTTATGAAGTAAAAACTGATCACAAAAGTGATAATCTTCTTCGCGTTGGTTTTACATTATTATATGAAATTCTTGAAAACAGAAAACCAATACCTTTTGATGAATTGCAAGAATTAACTTTTGAAGATAAGCCCAATGCCTTATATTGGAATAATTTCTGTGTAAATGTGGTCAATAAAGATTATAATGCTGCCAAAGAAAATATTGAAATATCTGCTCAACAACAATTAAATGAACAAGGGTTTATTGGCGATGTTACTAGAGCTATGTGTGACCTTGTTAATAAAGTTATCTCTCTTCAAGAAGATAAAGCCCTAATATCTGAAAATGTTGAACGCATAAATATCTTAATTAAAGAAAATAAATATGAAGAAGCCTTAGAAGGGCATGAAGAAATTCTAAGAAGGATTAAAGATGATAAATTAAGAGAAAAATACAACTCTTTAATGGAATTAATAAAAAATATTATTGCTTTTAAAAATGATGATAATCTTGTTTTAAATAATGATAAAATGGCTAATTATGGAAATAATGCTCCAAAAATTCTTTTAGCACTATATCTTCGCGATAAGGACTATCTAAGAGCTTCAAATTATATTGAAGAAGTTTGTCGTGAAAATCCTGATGCTTATTATCAATTAGTTAAAAAATTACTTCATGAACTTAATGAGTTAAATATTTCTCATAATCCAAGTTTACATAAAATAAGCATTAGTGATGCCAATTATCATTTTAAGAAATTCTTAAAAGTATTCAACATTGAAGATTTAGATATGGCTATGCAAGAATTAACATTATCAATAACTTATTCAGATCCCGAAAGTGAGAATTATCTTCATAATACTGAACTTTTAGCTATGTTTAAAAAATTAAAGAGAATGCGTGAGAATGATGAAATTTTAGAAGAAATGGCTATTAATTATAATTTAAAAAAAGATCCTACAGTTAATTTTAATTATGCGATTGAAAAAGGGGACTATAAAAAAGCCAATGCTTTTTCACATATTGCTAGAATAAATGGTTCAGTTATCTTTGATATCAAAAGAAAAATATTAAATGAAATGATTAATTTAGATAAGATTAATCGTGAAAAAAAGGAAAATATTCCACCAGTTGAACCTCCTAAGGTTGAACCTCCTAAGGAAGAAATTGAAGTAAAAGAAGTTTTAAAAGAAGAAAATGATCAGCTACCAGTTGTGGAAGAAGAAAAAGAAATCATCCAAGAAACACCAATTCCTTCAACTGAACCAGTTGATGAAATAATAGACGAAGAATTAAGAGAAGAAGCATCAAATTTAGAACTTAATTATGAAACCATCTATGATTTAGTATATAACCGCAACTATGAACTTGCTTATGCTTTAGTTGAACGCGATAAAGAACGTGGAGATCTTGATCGACTATGTGGTTTCACTGCTCGTTTAATAAAAAGAATAAAAAAATTAGAAAAAGGAATAATCGTCTATGCTGATTATAGTGAGCCAACAGGCTATAAACTTAAAGACTTCTATAAAGCTATAAGTAATCGTGATTACGATTATGCTTACTCACTAGTTGATGACTTAATCGATGAACTATCTGAAAATTCTAAAGATTCAAGAGAAATAGAACTTTATAAATTATTGCTTGAAGATATAATCACGCAACAGGAAAAAGTTGAAAATATTAAAGCGGAACTTGAAGATTTAAATAATCGAATCCATAACATGTCGATTCAACCAAGATTCACTCGTGAAGATATTGAAACAATTGTTGAAATAATGCAAAGAAAAGTTGAGCTAAAAAAGGAGATTCTTCAACTTATTGATATTGATTCATCACTTTTAAATATTGCTGAGACGACCATTTTAAGTCTTGATGGACGCTTAAATAATACTGATTTCCTTGAAGTCGAAAGTGAATCTGAAGTTGCTAGTGAGAGATTCCTTGCTGCTATAGATCAAGGAGATTATTTAACTAGCCAGAAACTTATAGCATCTATTGATTGGAAAGATATTGAAAAGATATATAATTTTACATTCTTAAGATTAGCTAAAAAGATGCTAAATGTGATGATTCCTCATTTGCGTTTCGTTGTTGATCAATCTGATCTTACAGATGAAATATTGGAAGAGCCAATTTTAGAAGAAGAGGAAATCCCAGCAACTAAATTACCAAAAGAATTAACGACTCCAGAAAAAACTGAGGAATTTAAATCCTTCTTACATGAAATGCGCATTCTAATTAAAGATCGTCGCTATGAAGAAGTATATCAAGCTCTTATTAAGACAGATTTACCAGTTGAGAAACTTGAAAATGCATACCATATTCTTGGAAATATTGCCTTTATTAAAGGTACATTAGATCATAAAGCTAATGAATTATATGCTACTTATGAATCCTCTTTAGAAAATAATGCTCCTAATTATCTAGAGCATTTAAATGCCTACAAAAAATTTATATCCGAAAATTATATGGAAGAATCAAAACATTATAAACAAAAGATGTTAAAATCTCAAGAATAACAATGATAAAAAAGCACAATAAAATGTGCTTTTTATTGTAAAAGTTGTCTAAATACTATAAAATAAAGTTATATATGTGATTGTAT
>CAMWQX010000083.1 GCA_947176475.1 uncultured Bacillota bacterium | reverse complement strand
GTTTAGGTAAATCAATATCTATTGCTACTTTTCTTTTATGCTTAGGAACTCGAATATTTTTCCAAGCTTTTTGTTTTAAAGTTTCCAAACGAACTAAGTATGGTAAGACATTACATTCATTGCATATTAGATTAATTCTGCCGACAAACTCCTCATCAAAATCACTCATACAAACATAATATCTTTTGGTAATTGGCCCTTCATCACCGCAGTATGATTCATCTTTTCGCTCTTCATACATTGGTTGTTCATATAAGAAAACGATGTTTTCTTTTTTTGCTACTTGTCTTTCTAAAAGCCCACATATTCTCCTTTGAAATTCTATTTCTTCTTTGGCAGAATGCAATTTTCTTGGTAAGAATATATCCGATAATTCTTCTCCCTCACGTACAAATACCAAAACTTCTCTTTTAGAATTCATAACTAAAAATTTATCAATTATTATTGTTTGCATAAACTTTGCCCCCTTAAATAAAAAAGACCACGACTCGCCAAAGGACGAATTATCGTGGTACCACCTTATTTTTTACTCATATCTCTTAACGCGAGTGAAACGTTTGCTCTTACTAAAATTCAGAACAACAACTCCCAAGCTACCTTCAAATAAGTTCCTTAAGAAAGACTTTCAGTCATTGATCTTTCATCCCTAGTAATTTCCTTATTTTACTCCTCTTGTTCTTTGTTTTTATAATTAGATTATACTTGTTATTAATCTTTTTTGCAACCATTTTCTGATTTTAATCTTTTGAAAAAGCCCATAGCCTGAATCTTATCACCAAAATCTTTTGCCTTTTGTTTAATAGTTATCGCATTTTCTTTTTCGATGACTTCATAACCAAGTTTTTTTAAATAATAAAGGTGACGAGAAGATGGCTTCTTGATAGTAACATCACTTTTCTCTAATTCATCTAATAACATTTTTAGTTGAAAATGAATAATGTAATCTCTTGAATCCTCTAGGGAAATATCATTAACGGGATGTGAACTTATTTTATCAAATAATTCTAAGGGACTTTCGCCTTCTAAATCAAAGTCAATTCCAACTTCTAAAAATTTTAATTGATTTTGTAAACGATACTTTAATATATCTTCAAATACTTTAGATTTGGCAGTAGCTAAATCATAGATAAATTGATTTAAACGAATTTCATTACTAGATGATTTTGGATAAAAGTCGTTGGATATACGTGTTATTGTTGTGGATTTTACACCAGAATCATCATCTATACCAATAGTTACTTCACATCCATTATTTTTAAAGAATTCGATTAGATATCCATCTACTTCTTCATCAATTATTATTTTTTGTCCTATTTCACGGATGCGTGCTAAAAGGTCTCCCATTTTTTGAAAGCAATACTCCATACGGTAATTAAACGGTAAAAGATTATATTCTTCTTCTGTTAATTGATAGGTATTAATGAAGTTGCTTCTTTTATATGTTCTTTTTTCCATAAGTACCCTCCTAATTTATTTTTATTATATAGATTATTTTAACTTTGTCAATTCATTTATATTTGCTAATGTTTTTTTTGAAAGAGCAATTATCTTCGTGATCATTTATCATGCCAATAGCTTGAAGATAGGAGTAGATAATCGTTGTTCCAACAAATTTCATTCCCCTTTTAATTAAGTCTGCCGATATTTTATCGGATAGTGCTGATGAAGTTTTGGTACCATCACCTCTGATAACTTCACCATTAGTAAATCCCCAGATGTATTTATCAAATGTTCCATATTCCTTTTGGATATCCATAAATATCTTAGCATTGTTAATAGCTGCTTTGATTTTCAATTTATTACGAATAATATCTTTATTATTTATTAATTCATTAAACTTTTTATCATCATAATTGGCAATTTTTTGATAATTAAAATTATCGAAAGCTTCTTTAAAGAACACTCTCTTGTTTAAAACGCATTCCCAAGAAAGACCAGCTTGAAATGATTCAAGTAATAACATTTCAAAAAGATAGGAATCATCATGAGATTCGACTCCCCATTCAGAATCGTGATAATCAACATATAGGGAATTGTTTAAATTTACCCAGTGGCATCTAACTTCTTTATTTTCCATAATTACCTCTATTGACTTAATTTATTAAATTATAGCATTGTTAATTTGTTTTCCAAAGTCTTTTTTAAAGCATCGGCATTATCAAGAATTTCTTGGTTAACAAATTCATTAACTTCTTCAACACTTACTTTTACTCTTTCTATTTCACTCTCTTTTTTTAAGGCTGCTTCTAAATCTTTATCTTTATATCTTAAAATACCTACTTCATGATCATCACTACTAAAAGGTTCTAAATAGTCATGATCTTCAAGGATAATCGGATTACTCTTTAATTCATCACACATATGATTTAAGGAAGCAATAAAAGATGTAACAACTTCTGGATATAATTTAACAATAGTTTCAACATTTTTAATAATATTACACTTCTCATTGGGAATGCCAAGAATAGCTTTTATCATTTTACTTCTTTCACTTTCTCTTTCTAAAAGATAGTCAAAAAATTTATTAGAAGTAGCTAAATGAGAAACCCTTTGATCAGGATACATAAAAATTGAAGAAAATTCATGATCAATAGGCATTGCGACACGTTTTAATTGTTCTTCTTCATAAATGAATGAGACGTTTTCATAATGATAATTTTGGTCACCTCTTAAGATAGAATAAAGAATTTGTTTACTTATCTCAGTAGCAAGTTCGGGATGTTGTTTTAATAAGACACTTTCAAAAAAGAAGGAGTAATCATAATACATCTCACAATAATTAGTATAATCTTTTATAATGTCGGTTACCATGGCATCGGGATATTTCATAAAGTATTCATAAAGGTTAACTAACTTTTCCGATTCATTAGTTACACTTTCAACAACCGTACCATAAGTGTGATACTTGGGTTCTTCTTGTTCATACCCCACACATTTTGCTAAATGATAAAGGGGAATATTCTCATCAAAGAAATAATGAAGAATATGCGACCAGACAAGCTCACTATAGGCAAAGTATGGTGTGGAATAAGGCTTAGTTTTGGATAGAGGTTTAAATATTATTTTCTTTCCATCTTCATAAAAGTAAGGGAAATATTTCTTACTCTTTACTTTTCCTTTAGCTTCGGCATCTAAATTGCCAGAGCGTTTATTATAATCATATTGACGAACTTTATAATCTATTTTCATAAACTTATCTCCTTTTCAATCCACTTCATAATTATTTCAACGATATAATCTATCTCTTCATTGGTCAATTCTCTATTTTGTTCAATGTGATGCCATTTTGATAAACATCCACGACAACACGTAGCTGTGGCATGTTGAGAAATAAAGACGGGATGCCCACGAAATGGCGTTTGCTTTCCATCATTGGGGATATCTGCTGAGGCTAGTCTTTTGGTAATAAAATCATAGGCATGTTCCCTAATCTTATCTAGTCCAACTTTTTCAACATATTCTAAATCTTTTTTCTTTAAATGAAAAGAACTACGAAATTTAGACTTACTTAATGAATAAAATAAATTATTTATATCACGCATACTTCTTCACCTTATAAGGCTTATTTTAACATAGAAAAAGGAAATTATAAAACTAATTTCCTTCAAGTTCATTGATTTTATCTTCAACTTCAGTATCTTCTTTTTCAAATTCTTTAACTTCTTCTTTTTCCGATTCCTTTTTTATCTCTTCTTTTACTTCAGTTAAAACACTTTTGGTTTCTTCCGTAGTTTCTTTTTTAGCATCCTCTTTTGTTTCTTCTGGCGTATCTTCTTTTTCACTTACTTCTTCTACATTAATAACTTCAGCTTCTTTATCAGCTTCTTCATCAATGATAACTGAACGATGAAGACGTTTATCAATTATCTTTAGTTCACTTTCATAAGTTTTAATAGCTTCTAAAACCTCATCAACATGAGTACTTTCAATAAAGAAGAAAGTCATAGTTTTAGATGTGAAGCAGATTATCTTATCCGTTATTATTAAGGCTTCAATTAAATGCCAAGGAAGACCAATGCGAATTCCATCATCACTGGTATCTAATATACCATTTTTATTAATAGTTAATTCTCCTCGATGGCATCTATTCTTCTCAGTATTATAAAAAGAGATAAAGAGTATATAAAATATAAATGTTAAAGCAAAAGATGCGGCAAAAAGGAAAGATATTATTTTAGTTAAAAACCACTCTTTATTAATAAGCATAAAGATTAACATAAGGACAAAGGAAATTAAAGTAAATTTCACAAGAGATAATCCATTTGATGTATAGTTTTTAATAGGTTTATATTCATTTTTATAAACACTTTGTTTAAAATTAACTATTCCTTGAGCTTCATTATAAAATTCAAAGTAATTATATTCTAAATTATACTTTATCTTCATTTTCCCATCTCCCCTGCTCATATTTGTTTCATATAGTATAACAAAATGGCTTTTATTGCAATTATAAATTTAGTTTCTTAGTAGTTTTCGCATAATTTCTGAACGATACTTTTCTTCATCGGCATTATTTAAATCGACATCACGGGTGCGATCTTCATCATAACGAAAGAAATAACTATAATTATGCATTTCCCATTCATTACGCATAGAAGAAAGAGTGCGATCCCACTTTGTTGGATCGGTACTTTCATAATAGAGCATAATTTCTAATACTTCATTTATGACATCGATATTCTTAATTTTATAAGAAGATAAAACTTGCATATTAGGATCACTGATTCTGCGAAGATCTATGATCAATATATCGGATTCATCGGCCTCTTTAAGCATATCTTTAATATAAAAATATTCCCCAATGAAAACGCGACCTAAACTATAATTAAATACACGAACATTATCACTTTCCGTAGTTACTTCTTGAACTTCCATCTCTTTATATTGATGATCTGGTATATATAAAATCGCCATTAAGATAATGGATAATAATAATATTCTCTTTTTTAAAGTTTTCATCATCATGTTCCCTCTTACTTGTCATTCTCTAAATTAATTATATCATAAATCGTCAATTTTTCCTAATTTTCATGTTTTTCCAACGATTACGCATATATTCATCATTAAAATACTTATCACACATCTCTTCAACGATATTGCTCGCCTTTACTCCATCTAAACGATTATTATATCTTAACATGGCACATCCCGTAACAAGTAAGTCGATTACAACAAAAATGATTAAGATATTAGTTGTGATAACACCTATTCTTTTAGGAATAGATTCTATAAGCTTAGATAGATATGGATAAAGAAGTTTGATAAATATTACCGTAGCAAAGCCCCAAAAGAAGCAAAATAATAAATTAATGCGACCATTGATATTAAAAGGTATCTTCGAGTAGTCCCAGAAAACAGTGCCAAAGAAAAATTCAGTAAATACGCTACAAATATATTCAAATGAACCTCCCATAATAGTTCCAAAAAAGAAAAGATAGGTATTACTGCGGTTTTGATACCTTGATAGAAGAAGGGTTGCTAAAGCAAATGCTGATCCCCAAACAATAGAAAATTCACCCCATACAACAGAGCTTCGCGACATAAAATATCCCATTGAATAACGGCAATAGAAAACTTCTATAATGTCTCCTATGGTCCCGCCAATCAAAAATATTAAGAATAGTTTATAAATACTTACACCCTTAGCAAATACTTTATCGTTCTTTTTCTTATGTTTAGTTTTACTACTTTTAAAATTGGGATAAGCATTATCTAATCTCTTTAATATATTTTTTAAAATGGCGTTGCCAAAGCGATTAGTAATCGTTTCTAGTTTATTTTCTTTTAAACTTTTTAAGGTAATAAATGATGTTATTAAATCAATTATAATAATAC
>CAMWQX010000082.1 GCA_947176475.1 uncultured Bacillota bacterium | reverse complement strand
ACCGAGATCTACACTCGACTAGTCGGCGGCAGCGTCAGAGGGGTATAAGAGACAGCATCAGGCGGTTTCCTCCACAGTAAACCCCTGTGATACTATATGACAGCCACCCATGATTGACTGCCATGGCTGGATAGACTTGCTGTATAGTCTATAGCAAGACCTGGCTACTTCCTCTATGTATATTCTAGAATAGTATTAAAATCTCTTAAGTAACGCTCTTGTTTAATAAGAAGAGGACTACCCTTTGATGTTGTTAAAATGCGAGTTAAATCTTCCCTATTTAAATCTTTATATAGCAAAGTTAAAAGAAAACGACGAACTATTTGCTTAGACATTCCGTAATCAACTATATCTTTATCTGTTATTTCAATGGGACCAGAACTCCAATTATTAAATCCCATACCACGTTTTTCTTTTAACTTCTTTTCATATAATTCTTCAAAAGCTCCTAACCCAGCTTTAGTCATAAAAGAAGTATCAACTACTATTTCATTACCAACACTAAAATCTCTGTTTAAATGAACGCGATAAGTAAAACCATCTAAGAATTTTAATAATTCATTTTGAACATTTTTATCTGTTACATCAAGACCACGTGCAGCTATTTTATCAAATTCTTCAAGTACGACAATTGATTTTCCGATTAATTGAGGTTTATCTTTAGCATTGTAATAAATTGTTCTTATTATGTCATTAACACTGTCTCCTTGATAACCTGTAGCAGACATACTTGAACAATCGAACATGGTGAATGGTACTCCAAGGTATTCGCTTATTAGTCGATATGTTTCTGTTTTACCACATCCTGTGTTACCAATTGATAACATTGAGACAATTTCTTCTCTTCTTTTAGCAGAATAGTTCATTGCAATCGTAGTAACAATATCATCAATTACAGAGTCATTTTCAAATATGTGACTTTTTAAGAATCTTGCTAAGTCGTTTTTATCAATGCGCTCTAAATCGACATTTGTTGGTAGATTGTTGTTTTTGTTGATATTTACTTGAGGAGGTTGATTATCTTTTTCAACTTTTTCATATTTCTTTGTTATACCACCAGTTATTTCTTCGGATATAGCTGAATAATCTTGATGATAAATTTTTACTATGTCTCCATCAACTAGAGCAATATTCAAGTAACTTGCAATGTCCATATAATATCTAGCCATTGCGTTGTTAACATCTTTTTCGCCATAGCCTTGGCAAATAGTTTTAACATCATCACAATAGATATAGAAGTATTTAATTTCTTTATTGGTAATATTCTCAACGCGATCAATAGGAAGAAGGTTATATTCGCCATTTTCACTATGAAATATTAGATTATCATCTGTCTTACCTAGTGATACCGATATTGGGACGATTGTATATGTATTATTTTCATTATCGTTACACTTACATATAATTGCAATTTTATCATTTGGTAAACTTTTTACTTCATTTGCCATAAACAATCTCCTTTACTAATTGTATATAGTATTACAAAACTCAAAAAGTTGCAAGAAAAAAAGAGCATGAGCTCTTACATTTTATCAACACATTCAATACCTAAGATATCAAGTAAGTTAATTAAAGTATTATAAACTATTTTTGTTAAAGCAATGAAGGTTTCTTTATTTTCTTCATTTCCCTCATTTGCGATGTTATTGTTGGCATAGAATTTGTTGTATAGACTACATAAATCATAGATAAATTCACAGATATAAGATGTGGTTACATCATTATAGGCCGAAGTTAAATTTTTAGGTAATTCAGTCAATTTTATTAAAATATCTAATACATCATCATTAGGTACTGAATTTATTTTAACATCTTTACTATCTAATTTGGCAAGTAAGGATTTAATACGCGTTGTCGTATATACGGCATAAATTCCGGTTTTTCCTTCAAAAGAAGTAAATTTATCGATATCAAAGATATAATCTGTCTTACGATATGGTAATAAATCGGCATATTTTAAAGTTGCTACAGTCAATTTATTAGCAATATCTATTCTTTCTTGGCCAGTTATCTCTTCTTTGATCTTAGGTTCGATTTTATCATAAACAAGTTGAATTAAGGATTTTAAACTCATTACTCCACCATCACGGGTTTTAAATGGTTTGCCATCCTTACCATTAATGGTTCCAAATCCATTAAATTTAAGTTCAACATTTTCAGGAACTAATCCTGATTTATAACTTCCACGGAATACTTGTTCAAAATGAAGACTTTGTCTTTCATCGGCAAAATACCAGATAGCATCAGGATTAAATTCTTTCATTCTCTGCATAATGGTTGCTAAATCAGTCGTATCATATAGAACAGCTCCATCACTTTTCTTAAGAAGTAATGGTGGCATTTCTTTATTATCTGATTCATCAGCAATATGCATTATTAATAAACCATTGCTCATTTCGGTTACGCCTTTTTCGCTTAAAAAGTCAATAACGGGTATGGCATATGGATCAGCATCACTCTCACCATAGGAATAGTCGAATTGGCAATTTAAGTAATCATAAACTTTTTCACAGTCGCTCTTACTAGTATTAACTATGTGTTGCCATAAGGCTCTGATTCCTGGCTCACCTTGTTGAAATTTTAAAGTGTATGAACGAGCTTCTTCGGCATATTTTTCATCAACCTTACTCTTAGCTGATGCTCTTGGGTAAATAACTCCTAATTCTTCGTTTGTAACAGGAGATTCACTAGGATATTCTCCTTTATAGTTAGCATCAAAATATGGTAAATCGGGATTAATCTCTTTAATTTCACGAATAACTAGACCGATTGGTGTTCCCCAGTCGCCCCAATGTACATCGCCAATGGAATTATCGCCAAAGACTTTTAATAAACGACGCATAGCTTCTCCAATATTACATCTTAAATGTCCAACATGTAATTCTTTAGCTATATTGGCTCCACCATAATCTAAAATGATTGTACGCTTCTTATCAGGTTTATCAACAAAGATGTTAAAGTCATTTATACCTTTATTTAAATATTCTACTAACACTTCATTATTGAATGTAACATTAATAAAACCTGGCCCTTGAATATTAACGTTAGTAAAACGATTATCTAAAGCGGAAACGATTTCTGTAGCAATTTCACGAGGATTCTTCCCATATTTTTTTGCTAATTGCATTGCGACATTTATTTGATATTGACCAAATTCAGGTAGTTTTGATTTTTCTAATTTCACATAATCTATATCATAATTTAAAGAGTTCATTAAATCATTAAGATACTTTTCTGTTTCTAAGATTAAACTCATGTTATTTCCTCCTAAGTACTTCACTATTTTACCATGAAGTTTACTATTGTCAAACTTATTTTAACATAGAAAAAACAGGTTTCCCTGCTTAATTTCCACTTTTGACATCTAGTTGTAAACTGGCATTTTTACTTTTTTCTTGTAATATCCTAATTAATGTGTTTAAATTAGTCTTTAAGTTAGTTAATGCTTCAGTTAAATCATCTATAGGATAAATAGCATTTAATTCATCTTTATGACTATGGAAATGGTCGATATGTCCTTGAACGTCTCTTGTTTGAACATCAGTAATTCCCATATTTTCAAGGAATCTTGAGATTAGCTCATTTATTTGAGATATGATATTTATGATAATGAAGATATACATATTGGCGGTTGATAATTCGTCATATCTTATTCCTAGAAGATTAGCATAATATGGCATCAATTTACTATCTATTGTTGTTGAAGTAATTGATGTTGATAAAGTTGTAGTTTTCAACATATTTATCAATTCAAGCAAAAATTTAGATTCATTAGTATCATATGAAGCTAAAATATCCATTAAAGTATTTAATTCATTACTAATGCTATTTTTATATTTTTTCAAATAAAGAGCAATTGAAAGAGTTGAAATATCTTGAATAGCAAGTCCCTCTTTTATTTCATATTGGTCGATAATATTTAAATCAGCAATATTTTTTAAAATTATTTTTTCAATATAACTTATGGCTTCCTGAGAATTAAAATGAACTTCTTCCATATTTTCAATGTCATTTAAAATAGTGGCAAAGGCTTCATTAAGTATAGGAAGAATATTTAGATAACTATATGGTTTAGCACTATCAAATGATAAGGTAAATTCCATATATTTATAAAGAATTTCGGTTAAAGTTTTATAATATAATTTCTTTTCTTCTGTATTATTCATAGTTGTACTCCTTTATATCACTATAAATAATTATATATAAAATAAGCGAAATAAGCAATTAAAAACATAGCTTTGGCTATGTTAATTTTTTAATGTGGTTAATAAACTGTAGTATACACCATCAATTTCTAAGTATAAAGATACATTACCCTTTATATTATGTTTGATAATATTTTTGGAATTTATGCTGTATGCAAAGGTATATTGCGAAGTTTTATTTACTAATAATAATTTGGCATTTTTTTCATCAAAATCAAATGAGATATATTCACCATTAGCTACTACTTGAAAATCGCGCTCATAAGGTTTGGCTTCATCAAGGCTATCAGCTATATCGTTAGTAATAATTTTTTCACTTTGGGTATATTCTACTTGATCTATGCGTTGTCTTACTACATAATTGGCTATTTCACCATTATATAAATTCAAAGGTGTACCAATAAATGAAGCACCATCGATATCTAAATTCTTTTCGGTATCTACATCTACTAGACTATTTGTTATAGACATAATTTTACCTAAATAATCTATTTCTAAGCGAATATCTTGTAAGTCATTACCACGAGAATATTTAGAATTGTATCCGACATAGAAACGATCAGCATAGAATCTAGCAGAACTTATATAATCTAAGTCAAGGTAATATAATAAGTTACCATTATTATCAAATCCGCGAATATTTGATGTTTTATCTAGTTGATTTCCGACCATAAAGTAATGGGTCTTATCACCTAGATAGTCTTTTACTTTTATTCCCGATGTATCATTATTATAAGTGCTTGTCTTAACATCTAATGTTGTCTCTTCGCCATCCATTTCTAATGTTACAACATTATTGCTATTGGCAAAAAGACCATATATTGGAATTATATGTTTGCGACTCTTTTCAGCTGTATATATAAATTTATCATTAATAGATACATTTATGCTTTTAAAGCTTTTAGTATTAAATATTACAACAGCTGATAATGGACTGATATCATAGGGATTTACAATAATACAAGGATTAGCAAATGTATATTCCCCATTTTCGCTAGCATCTTTTATTCTTTCATCCATAGTATCTTGTCTCTTTAAAATGCTTGCTAGTTCATTATTTTCAATAGTATTATAACTTTTAAAATATTTAGAATTATTATTCTTAGAGTATGAAGTTACATATTGAGTTACGAAAATCATAGCTATAGCAAATACGACAAATGTTGATATGATTACAACACGATTTACACCATTCTCTTTCATCCTACCACTCTCTATTCTAATAAATATTATACCTTAGTACGATGTAAAAGTAAATTATTATTTGCATTTAAAAAGTAATCAGTTATTACTGATTACTTAGGGTTATATAGATTCATGAACTCTTGATAAAGTTTTTCACATTTAGATTCATCCATAGGTTCCAATGATTCATATGGATTAGGAATATTTAAAGTATGATATTTTTCACTACCTAGTTTATGGTAAGGAAGAAATTCAATCTTTTCAATATTCTCTATAATAAAATGTTCTTTAATATATTTATCTAATAAGATAAGAAATTCTTTATTGTCGTGAATTCCAGGAACAATAACTTGTCTTAACCAGAATTTCTTATTTAGTTTGTTGGCAACATTTATGAACTCAAAAACTTTTGTTATATTGCCACCAGTAATATTTTTAAAGCGGATATCATCTATATCTTTAATATCAAATATTA
>CAMWQX010000081.1 GCA_947176475.1 uncultured Bacillota bacterium | reverse complement strand
AAAAATAAACAACGGAAAACCGTTGTTTTTTTAAAAAATTGTAAATGTTTTTAATTTTTTGTTAAAAAGTAGTTGACAAATTGTTATGATATTAATATAATGTTAATAACAAGAGCGGAAAACTCTTGAAAAATTAAGATATTTGTTATTAATAAAATAATAATAACAAGAAAAGGAAAGAGGAAAAGAAAATGGAAAAACAAAGAGAAATTTTAAAACTAATTAGAAAGATGAATGCAGAGCAGAGAAAAGAATTCGATGCACTACTTGAAAGCGTAAGAGCTTTAAGTGAAGAAGTAAAGGCTAAGGGAATTGATGCAAAGCAATTTAGAAAAGCATTATTCATAGTTGATATGAACAATGGATTCGTAAATTTTGGAGCAATGCACAACAAAGATTATAACAAACTAGTACCTGAGCAATTAAAGTTGGTTGAAAAGTTTAGAAGAGAGAATCAATTAATCAACTTTATTCTAGAAGGACATATTGAGGATGCTGTAGAATTTTTGCTTTACCCACAACACTGTGTATTTGGTACACCTGAGGCTGAATTAATACCAGAGTTAAAACCAGAACAAGATAAGGAAAATACAAGAACTTATTACAAAAACTCAATTAATGGAGGTTTAAACCTTGATTTGCAAATCGATTTAGATGAATTAAGAGAATTAAAAGAAATCGTTATTTGTGGAGTTTGTACAGACTTATGTGTAATGGATTTTGCATTAACACTTGCTAGATACTTAGATGAAATTAATCTACATGTAAAAATATTCTTAGTTGCAAGTGCCACAGATACATTTGATGCACCTGGACATGATCGTGATGAAGAAACAAGAATTGCTTACCATGTACTAGAAAAAGCAGGAGTAGAAATTGTAGAAAATTTCGAAGCATTAGAACAAAGAGAAAAAGAATTAGCTTTGTACGAATTGCCAGTTATGGAATTTGGTAATAGAAGAGCAGGAAATGTTGAAGTAGAACAGACTGATTATGACCTAACTATAACAGAAGAAAATAAGGCCTTAGCAAAAAGACCTTTAGGAGTTTAAAAAATATAAGAAAGAGAAAAATTTTAAGATTATAGCATAGTTTATTTTTTTAAACTTATGTTATTAATAAAATGTAAATAAGAGAAAAGGAAAGAGGAAAAAATTATGAAAATATTAAATGGATATGAAAGATTACCAAGAAATTATAGTTTATTATCAGATAACTACGAACACAAGATGGGACAAGGTTATCTATTAGATGGAAAGAAAGATGAAGTTGCAGCATTTGATGTATTCTTTAGAAAGGTGCCAAACAATGGTGGTTATGCCATCATGGCTGGACTTGATAAAGTTATAGCATATATTGAAAACTTACATTTTGGAGAAAAAGAATTAAGATATTTTAAAAGAGCAGGATTTAGAGATGAGTATATTGAATACTTAAGAAACTTCAAATTTACTGGTACAGTTAAGGCGATTCCTGATGGAACTCCAGTGTTCCCAAATGAACCACTTATCACTGTAGTTGCTCCCGTAATTCAAGCACAAATTGTGGAAACAGCAGTATTAGCTTTAGTAAATGGAGCTATGGAACATGCAACAGGAGCTAGACGTATAATTGAAGCTACTCCAAAAGGTGTTGGAGTTATGGAATTTGGATCTCGTCGTGCTGATGGTACGGAAGCAGCAATCGATGCATCCTTATATGGTATGATGGCTGGATGTATTGGAACTAGTAACGACTTAGCTGCCGACATGGTTGATAAAATAGCTCTTGGAACTATGGCTCATAGTGACATTGAAAGTTATGATGATGAATTATCAGCATTTATAGCTTTTGCAAGAACTTATCCAGAAAATTGTATCTTACTTGTTGATACATATGATACTTTAAGAAGTGGTATACCTAATGCCATTAAGACATTTAAGTGGATGGAAGAAAATGGTATTCCAACTGATCACATCGGTATTCGTATTGATTCTGGAGATTTAGCTTATCTATCTAAAGAAGCAAGAAGAATGTTTATAGAAGCAGGTTTTCCTCAAGCTAAAATTTGCTTGAGTAACGGCCTTACTGCAGAAACTATTGAAACTTTAATTGCTCAAGGAGCCGAATTTGATAGTTTAGGTGTAGGTGATAATATTAGTAAACCTGAAGGACGTATGGGATGTGTTTATAAAGAAGTAAGTATAAATGGTGTTCCTAAAATTAAATTGAGTGAAGATGCTATTAAGATTGTTAATCCAGATATCAAAGACTTATATCGTGCTTATGATAATGAAACAGGATATGCTGTTGCCGATATCATGACTCGCGAAGGGGAAGAGATAAAAAATGATGATTTGATTATCGTTAGTACAACAGATTACTTAAAGAGAAAGAAATTAACTGATTTTACTATCGTACCTTTACAACAAACTATTTTTGATAATGGCGAGTTAGTATATGATGATCCTGATCTTGATACGACTAAAGCTTATTGTGAAGCACAAATGGCTACTATCTATCCTGAAGTTAAGAGAACTGTTCAACCTCACATCTATCATGTTTCTGGTACTGAAGAATATGTTAACTTCAAGAATGAGTTAATCGAAGAACATCGTAAACTTGTATTACAATAGGTTTGCATATGAAGAAAGGTAAATTGATTGATGAAATAAATAAATTAAAAGAAAACTATAAAATATTAGATATGAAAGAAGTTAATAAAGGAAAAAAGACTTTCCTTACGACAGAAAAGTATCAAGTTATTTTAAAGAATGGAAAAATCGTCAATCGAGAAAAATTATTAAAAGGTGGAAGAGATGGAAGTGCTGTAGTTGTACTTCCTCTTACACGCCATAAAAAATCAATTCTTATAGTACAGCCAAGAGTATTTACTGAAACAGGTATAGGTGTGGAAATACCAGCAGGATATATCGATGAAGGGGAAACACCAGAGGGTGCTGCAATGCGAGAGTTAAGAGAAGAAACAGGGTATGTTGCCGAGTATTTAATACCCTTAACAAGTTTTTATCAAGACCAAGGTATTGGTGGAGCTAAGAATCATATTTTTTTAGCACTTGATTGTCATAAGGAATTTGAGCAAGATTTAGATAGGGACGAATATATCAAATACTTAGAATGTAACTATAAAGATTTAAAAATGCTAGTTAATAATGGCATTATCAATGATGCTAATGGTATAATAGCAATAGAAAAGGCAAAGAAGGTATTAAGATATGGTTATAAAGCAAGAAAGTTTATCCAAAAAATTAGAGGGAATAAATAAAGACAATATCTTTGTCGTTGCGGATTTTGATAAAACAATAACGACAAAGAATAGTAATACGACATTTTCTCTATTTTCTAAAAGTGGATTTTATCCAGAAGAATATGCTAAAGATCGCGATGAGTTGTATCAGCATTATCGACCTATTGAGTTAGATCCGAATACTCTTGATGAAGAAAAATTTAGGTGTATGAAGGAATGGCAAGAGATGGCCTATCGATTACTTTTGAAATATCAAGTTAGAGAAGATGATATCGAGAAAATAATTGAAATGCATGATTTGATTGATTTAAGAGGTTATGTAATTGAGTTTATGCAATACTTAAAAAGAAATAATATTCCTTTAATCATAAATTCAGCAGGTATTGGCAATTTTATTGTTGCTTTACTAGAACATCATGATTGTATGGGCGATAATGTCTTTGTATTTAGCAATATGCTAGATTTTAAAGATGGCGTAATTGTTGATAGTATTGAGGAAATCATTCATAGTATGAATAAATATAATATAAAGTTATCAGAATCTTTTGCGAATAAATTGAGGATGCGAAGGAAAGCTATTTTAATAGGAGATCAAATAAGTGATTTAAAAATGGCGGGAAATCTTAGTTATGATGATTTAATATCATTTGGCTTTTTAGAATCTAAAGTAGAAGAGAATGAAGAAGGTTTCTTGAAAAACTTTGATGTTGTATTAAAGGGTGATGAAACTTTTGAAAGTATAAATAAAATTTTGGAATTAAGATAAGGAAGGAACGAGTAAAATGGAAAAAAAATATGGATTTGTAAGAGTTGGAGCAGTAGTTCCAGAGATAAAGATAAGCAATGTGGCTTATAATATTAGTGAGATAAAAAAATATATGGATGAAGCATATGAAAAGGGTGTAGAAATAACAGTATTTCCTGAACTAGCTATAACGGGCTATACATGTGCGGATTTATTTCAAAATGAACTTTTATTAGATCAAGCAATTGATGGTTTAGTTGATTTAAAGAAATATACAGAGAATGTTAAGGGTGTATTTATCGTTGGTTTGCCAATTAGAAGCAATAATCAATTATTTAATACAGCTGCTGTTATAGAGGGAGGACATATTTTAGGTATTGTTCCTAAAACATATATTCCAAATTATGGGGAATTCTATGAGAAGAGATGGTTTAGAGAAGCTGGGGATTTAAATGTGGATACGATAACTATCGATGGAGAAACTATTCCATTTAAAACCAATATGTTATTTCGTGAAGGAAAAGATGAAAAACGCGTATTTGGGATAGAAATATGTGAGGATCTATGGTGTCCTTATCCACCAAGTGTCGATGCTGCTATTAAGGGAGCTACGATTATTTTTAATTTATCAGCTTCAAATGAGATAATTGGTAAATATGAGTATCGTAAGTCTTTAGTAAAAGGGGTATCAGAAAAAACGATAAGTGCTTATGTTTATGCTTCTAGTGGAGCTAATGAATCTTCAACAGATTTAGTATTCTCAGGACATAGTTTAATTGTAGAAAATGGTAGAATACTAAGTGAAAATGAAAGATTTGCTTTAAATGGCAATATGATTATTAATGATGTTGATGTCAATAGATTAAGTGCTACGCGTTATAAAGATATATCATATATGCAAGTTGTTAAAGATAGAACACTTGATTATGAAGTAGTAGAATATGTGGGATATAATCCGGATAATGAATTGATGCGTGTATATGATGAATATCCATTTGTACCTAAAAATGCGCAAGAAAGAGATAGACGTTGTGAAGAAATATTGACAATCCAAGCTACAGGTCTTGCTAAACGTTTGAAGACAACAGGAATTAAAAGATGTGTCATTGGTATATCTGGTGGATTAGATTCAACTTTAGCGTTCTTAGTGGTTGTTAAGGCTTATAAGATTTTAGGTCTTGATCAATCAGATATCTATGGTATTACAATGCCAGGTTTTGGAACGACTAATCGTACTTATGAAAATGCTTGTGAATTCGTTAAATTATATGGAGCAACTTTAAAAGAAGTTAATATTAAAGATGCTTGTTTACAACATTTTAAAGATATTGATCATGATCCAGCTAATTTGGATGTAACTTATGAAAATGTTCAAGCACGTGAGAGAACACAGATATTGATGGATTATGCTAATAAAATTGGTGGTTTAGTTATTGGAACAGGAGACTTATCAGAGTTAGCATTAGGATGGTGTACTTATAATGGCGATCATATGAGTATGTATGCCGTTAATACAAGTATTCCAAAGACTTTGGTAAGATATTTAGTTAATTACTATGCCGAAACAGAGGAAAGTAAGAAATGCCAAACAATTTTAAAAGATATCTTAGATACACCTGTATCTCCAGAATTATTACCTCCAAGTGAAAGTGGAGAAATCTTACAACAAACAGAAAGTATTGTTGGTCCATATGTTTTACATGATTTCTTCTTATATCATTTCTTAAGATATGGAGCTAGTCCAGAAAAGGTTAAATTCTTAGCAAATAATGCCTTTAAAGGAAGCTTTGATGAAGAGACAATTGAAAAATGGTTAAAATTCTTTATTAAGAGATTCTTTAATCAACAATTTAAACGCAGTTGTATTCCAGATGGTCCGAAGGTTGGTACAATTAGTTTATCGCCTAGAGGAGATTTAAGAATGCCAAGTGATGCTGATAGCAGTAATTGGTTAAATTTCTAAATTATTATTATAAAGGAGGGTTT
>CAMWQX010000080.1 GCA_947176475.1 uncultured Bacillota bacterium | reverse complement strand
TTATAATACTCATCAAACTGAGGAGTATAAAGATGGAGATGTCTATGAGGCGGCCAAGTACTTAAGCGAAATATTAAATAAAAAGGATTTGGAAGTTGTCGTTGAAGATACGAACATAAAGAAAGCTTTAGAAGCGCATAATTATAAGTATGGCGATTCATATAAAATAACAAGGGAGTTACTTACAAAAAATATCAATGATAAAACTATTCTCTATATTGATTTACATCGAGATTCTTCTTCTTATGATGTTTCGACAGTAGAGGTTAATGGGGTTAAGATGGCAAGAATGATGTTTGTCGTGGGTGGCAAGCATGAGACATATACAAGAAATTATCAAGTATGTGATGAGTTAAATAAGCGACTTAAAAATAAGAATAATAAAATATCGCGAGGAATTTACGTAAGGGAAAGCAGTAGCTATAATCAAGATTTAAATTCGAATGTTTTACTTATCGAGGTAGGAGGGCCCCATAATAGTATGGATGAGGTCAAAAGAAGTTTAACCATTCTTGCCGATGTTATTTTAGAATATGTGGGTGATTAATATGGATGATAAGAAAAAAGGATCGAGAATATTTGGACGAATTTTATTATTTCTATTTGTGATGTTTTTATGTCTATATGCCATAAGTTCGACAGGATATTTACAGAGATTAAATCAAAACAAGGCTTTGTTTACAGAAGAGCAAATTAAACGATTTGAAGAAGATGTGGAGAATGGCAATTATGTCGATATTAATGATTATATAGTCCCTGAGGTAGTGGATTATTCGAATGGATCATCAAGATTGGGAGAAAGAATATCTAATGCGATAGATTATACGTCACATAAATCACTAGAATTATTTAATTCATTTTTTGCTTTTCTTTTTAAATAATACTTGTAATTTAAGTGTTTTTGTATTATAATGAATGAGTCATTTGGAATACGTCCGCGTAGCTCAGCTGGATAGAGCACTCGCCTTCTAAGCGAATGGTCGCGTGTTCGAATCACGCCGTGGACACCATTTTGACTTAAACAACGGTTTATCCGTTGTTTTTTCATTGCCAAAATTTTGACATTGCTTTTTAAATGTTATAAAAGTATAATATTACCTTGATGGAGGGATGAGTATGGTTTCTTTAGATTCATTAAAAAAAATCGGAATAACGAATTACCAAATCGATAAATGGGTAAGTGCTTGTTATATATATGTTGAAAATGGTCAAGTAGATATTATTGATGCTGATGTGTATGAAACTATTATGGAATCTGTACTTATGCATCATCCAGAGATGTTTGATGAATTTATCAATCAATGCTATAATCCCTCTTTAATTCAGTATTATCAATTTTTAAAGTTGATTTTAGATGGGGAATTAGAAAAAAGTTTACCTTTAATGTATACTCTTATAAAAGATAAAGCCTTTTTGGAAGAGTATGAAAAAATATTATTATTTGTATCTATTATCGAAGAATATAAGTTAAGTGATCTTTATATACCTGAGGAAGAAAATGAGTTAATAAAAGCCCAAATTGCCATATTTAAAAAGTATTTATTAAGTTTTAATTATCCGATGGCCAAAGAGTTTTTAAAAGAGATAAGAAAAGTACATGATTGTTTAGAATATAGGGTAATAGATAAAATATTAGAAAGTAAGAAAGATACGATAAAATATATATTAAGAGATGGTATGTATCCTAGTGATGTTACTAATGATAATTTGAAACGTATGGAAAGAGAAGTCTTATGTTATTTGGAATTGCGAAAATTTGACTTATTTTTACAAAGAGTAAATGAACTTGGTTTTATTTATCAGAATGAAGAACACAATATGTTTCAAATTATAATAATACTTGTAAATATGATAAATAGCATGCAGTATAATAGACGACATGTCAGCTCGCGAAGTTTTTCGATTTTTCATGGGGATTTTAATTCGGTATTGTATGCCTTACTTATTTCAAAAGATTATTATCGAGCTCATGATTTAATAGAAGAGGAAATCAAGGATGCTAACCAATTTGATATTTATTTAGCCATTTTATTTATTTTGATACACAGTGTTATGTATTTGAATAATTATAATTTGGAATTTATAGAGAGTCAGATGAAATTAGATAGTAGTTCTTCGATTGAAAATATTTTACCTAAAAGGGTATCTTTATCAAAAATTGATGGCAATTTAATCAAAGATTATGAAAATAGAAAAAGAAATAAAAAATGGGAAAACAAGAGTTTTTATCAGATGTATTTGGATGCTTATAGAAGTGGCGAATATGATGTTGCTAGGGAGTATTTAAAGGGATTTTCTAGTAAATTAGAAGCTATGACAATAGATGTCAATTTAGATTATTTGTTTAAGGAATTAGATTATTTGAGTGAAAAGTCTAAAGAAGTAGATGAGGATAATCGAAAAAAGGCTTTAGAATACCAAAATAAAGCTTGGAAGCAATTAGAGGAAAAACAGTATAATGATGCTATTGACACCATTACTAAATGGTGTCAATGTTTAAATTATGTTCATCCGCGAGCAAAAGCCTTATTAGCTAAGTGCTACTATAAATTGGGAAATTATGAAAAGGCCTTAAAGCTATATAATGAAGTTTTAGAATACTATATATATCCTGTAGATTATGAAGATATTATTATGGCATTATATGCCTTAAAAAGATATGATGAAATGGATGTTTATTTTGAAGCCCGTGAGGAATATGACTGGTCTTCGTTAAAAGTATATTATGTTATGAGTTTAGCTAGTATGCAGCAAGGAAAATATGATAAAGCTATCGAGATGTTAAAAAAAGCTCAAGATATTGGTGTCGAAGTCTATGGTGTTATTCCGGATTTTAGTAGAGAAATAAAAATACTTTCGATGATGTCTCAAGGAAAAGAAGTAAAAACTTTCACTTTAGATGATTATATAGAATATGGTGTAACGGATGAAGACACAGGAGTTTTAGAGAATATTAAACAATTTAGGGATAAATATAAAGATGATTATTTATCATTGTTGCTTTTAGATATAAGCAATAAGAATGTTGATAAAAAATTTAAGATTGAATATCTATTAACAGTAGTGAGAATTCTTAAGGGAGAACATGCTAAAGTAAATTATGGACCAGTTTATGAATATATTGATCTTTTATTATCGGCAAAAGAATTAACTGAAGAAGATGTAAGACGATTTACATTAACGATGAAAAACTATCAAAACTTATAGTTTTTCTTTTTTATTTGTTATATAATTAAAGAAGAATAGGGTGATGTTAGTGGAAACTTTAATTATTGGAAAACCAGCTGTTAATATTTATCTACCTTTACAAGAATTTCCAAATGAAGGAGACATTTTTACTATTAAAAGTAAAAATGAGTCAGTAGGTAATGTTGGAGCAACTTCGGCATGTCTTTTAGCTAAGTGGGGGATTTCAACACATTTTACAGGAGTTGTTGGAAATGATGCTTATGCGGATAAAATAAGAGATACTTTTAAGGAATATAAAGTAAATTCCAAATTTATGGAAACAAATTTTGAAAATGGAACAAATGTTAATTATATTATATTGAATGCTAAAAATGGTAATTCATCAAAGATTATCTATAATAATCCAGAAATACAACTAGCTAAATTCAAGTATGACTTTGTTCCGGGATTTGCCATTATTGATGGAACGGATTATGCAGGAGCATTTGCGCTTTTAAATAACAATGGCAATTGTAATACGGTATTCTATGGTCGTATAGGTGATAAGGATACTATTAATTTATCAAAGAGATGTACATGGAATGTCTGTACGGAAGTTTTTGCTGAAGGTTTGACAAAAATGTCATCAGATGGAACAGCTGAAAGTTATGTTAATTTATATCAAAAGATTGTCGATACCGCTGGTAAGAGTAATTATGTAATTATTTTAAATAACCGCAAGATTCTTTATAGTGTCGATGGTAAAGTAAAGATGCTACCAGAGATGAAGATTAATGTCGTCGATTATTCAAGTTTTGATTCGGTATTTGTTGGAGCATTTTCTTATGGTATTGGTATGGGACTTAGTGTCGATGATGCTATTAAGTTAGCTAATACAGCAGCAGGGTTATCTATTTCGAAAATTGGGGAAGTAAGTAGTATACCAACATTAGATGAAGTTTTAGATAATTCAGGTCTTAGGGCAAAGGTGGCTCCTCAAAGTAATCAAAGTACAGGGCCAGCTCAAGCACAAGAAGTAACACCATTAAATCCCCAAGTAGCGCCAACGCAAGTAATGGATCAACCACAACAACAAGTGATGGTTGATCAAAGTCAAATGGCAATGCCACAACAGCAAGTTTCACAGCAAGTGGTACAACAAGTGGCACCACAAGGACAGGTAGTACAACCACAAGTTCAAGTAGCACCAACACCACAACCAGAGACTAACATGTTTGATAATCCAAATGTATAGACAAAGAGATCCTTTTATTGAAATATTACCACAGTTAGATGTCCATGGGTTTACTGAGGACACCGTTATGACTGTGGTTAATGATTTTATACAAGATAATTATAAATTATATAGGACAAAAATATGTGTAATTCATGGTAAAGGCAGTGGGATTTTAAAACGTAAAATACATCAAAGTTTAAAAAGTAATAAGTATGTATTAAAATATTACTTGTATAATATGAATATTGGTTGTACAATAATTGAACTTAAAGAGAGGAAGTGAAGAAATGTTTGCTGATGAGGTAAAAATATATGTCGAAGCAGGTAAAGGCGGAGATGGATGTACATCATTTCGAAGAGAAAAGTTTATCGAAATGGGTGGACCTAATGGTGGTAATGGTGGCCGTGGAGCAAATATTATCTTTGCTACCGAAGCGGGGCTTAAAACGCTAATAGATTTAAAAATGATGAAGCATGTCAAAGGACATAAGGGCGTTAATGGACAAGGAAGTAATAAAAATGGTTCTAATGCGGAAGATGTCATTATTAAAGTGCCTATGGGGACGACGATAACCAATTTAGATACTAATGAAGTAATTGCGGATTTGACGAAAGAGGGAGAATCCGTTGTCGTTGCTCGTGGAGGTCGTGGAGTAAGAGGAAATAGGGCTTTTGCCAATCATGAAAATCCAGCGCCACGTATGAGTGAACTTGGAGAACCGGGAGAGTCTTTAATGGTCAAATGTGAGTTAAAGGTTTTAGCTGATGTTGGTTTAGTAGGGATGCCAAGTGTTGGTAAATCGACATTAATATCCATGATTAGCAATTGTAAACCGAAGATAGGTGCTTATCACTTTACGACTTTAAATCCCAATTTAGGAGTAATAAATTATGGTGATAGTAAAAGTTTTGTTATGGCTGATTTACCAGGCTTGATTGAAGGAGCTAGTGAGGGAATTGGATTAGGTCATAAATTTTTACGTCATGCCATGCGTACGAAAGTAATTGCGCATGTGTTAGATATGGGAAGCGTTGAAGGACGTGATCCGATTGAGGATTTTGCGGCAATAACGCTTGAACTGGCAAAGTATGATCAAAAGTTGATAGATAAACCGCATATAATTATTGCTAATAAAATGGATGTTGAAGGGGCTAAAGAAAATTTAGATAAATTTAAAAAGAAATATCCGGAAGAAATGATATATCCAATATCTGCAATAAATAGTGAAGGTTTGGATGAATTAATTGAAAAACTTGCTGATATGGTTGATTCATTAGAAACAGTCGAGTTATATGATAAAGAGATATTAAAGGAAAGTCATATATTATTTAAGTATAAAAATGAACTTCCATTTACAATAAAAAGAGAAAATGATGTATGGATTTTATCTGGGAAAGATGTAGAAACTTTATTTTATATGACACGTTTTGATGAGGATGAGTCGGTAGAAAGATTTGGACGTAAACTACGTGGCATGGGTGTTGAAGAGGAACTTGAACGCATGGGTGCCAAACGTGGAGATGAGGTAAAAATATTAGATTATATCTTTATCTTTAAAAATTAATTAAATTGTTTTGACTTTTTCTTCTAAACATGGTAATAT
>CAMWQX010000079.1 GCA_947176475.1 uncultured Bacillota bacterium | reverse complement strand
GTTTTTTTGGTCCAAAGGTAATAATTACCATGCTTAAACTTGTTATTATTTTAAATAATAATAAGGTGATTTTACTAAGACTTAAGAAGAGAACTAAAATGGAACTCATACCAACAAGGGAACCAAAAAGAATTCTTTTTATAGAGGCATGACGTTTTAAAAGAATAGATACAGAGGCAAGAATCAAAAAGTCATAAAGAAAATTAATGATAATAACGAGATCTAAGTATACTTTCATAACATCACCAAACGTATTATAATTTATTGATTTTGAAAAACTTGTCTCTTTCTGGGATAAGCATTTAAATTATAAAAAAACATCTTACAAATCAGTAAGATGTAATTTTTATGAAACTTTTGACATGTTTTGTCGAATGGGTTGCAGTTATTTTTTTATCTATTTATAATATACAATTCGAGAGGCACAAGATGCTTACCACTTACTTACATCAAGCTAATTATTCAGGGGGTTTTGGTTTTAATATTATTAAGCAGGTGGTATTATGATTAAACTGCATATAAAAGATATAACTATTCTTTTACTAACAGTAATAATCTTTTATCTCCTTATATGGAGATAAAAAAAGGCATCTTACTCGATCATTCTGAATAAGATGCTTCCCAAAAACGTGGTAAGCATTAGCTTGAGATGTAATGCCTCTCACACACTCATTATATCACTCCCAATATAGCAAAAGCAACAATATAAATTGTTGCTTTTTGTTTTATTATATATCGTTTCTATCTCTTAAGAATGGTGGTATATCATACTCATCATCAATAACACTCATTGGTTTAGCTTTACCCTTTTCTGGTGCTACTTCTTCAACATATGTTGGCATATTTTCATTATCTTCGAAACCTGTTGCGATAACAGTTACGATTACTTCATCATCTAAATCTTCATTGATTACCGCACCGAAGATAATATTGATATCAGTATTAGCACTTGCTCTAACAACTTCAGCAGCATCCTCAGCTTCGAATAATGTCAATGAACTTCCACCAGTTACATTGATAATAGCATCTGTTGCTCCAACAATTGATGTTTCAAGTAATGGACTTGATACAGCTTGTTTAGCAGCTTCAATTGCTCTATTTTCTCCTACTCCTAAACCAATACCGATAAGAGCATTACCACGTTTAGCCATTACAGTCTTAACGTCAGCAAAGTCTAGGTTTACTAAACCGGAAACAGCAATAAGGTCAGATATTGATTGAACACCTCTATGAAGAACACTGTCAACTTCTTTGAAAGCATCAACCATAGGTGTTGATTTGTCAATTATATCACGCAATTTATCATTTGGAATAACGATTAAAGTATCAACATGTTTCTTTAAATCATCTAAACCGATGATGGCTTGTTCCATACGTTTATTACCTTCAAATTTGAATGGTTTTGTAACGATACCTACAGTTAAAGCTCCAATGTCTTGAGCGATTTCAGCTACAACAGGAGATGCACCAGTACCAGTTCCGCCACCCATTCCACAAGTAACAAAAACCATATCGGCTCCTTCTAGGGCTTGTCTGATTTCATCTTTACTTTCTAGGGCAGCTTCACGTCCGATTTCAGGATTTGCTCCAGCACCTAAACCATTAGTAATAGTATTACCTATTTGTAATTTAATATCAGCAGGAGATGCATTTAATACTTGTAAGTCGGTGTTAGCTATAATAAACTCTACACCCTTAACTCCTGATTCAATCATTCTATTTACGGCATTACATCCACCGCCACCAACACCAATAACTTTAATGTTAGCAATTTGATCCATATTTAATTCATTCATCATAAATAAATCCTCCTAATTGTCAAAGAATATTCCAAATACTTTTCCTAGTAGTGAATCACTAGATACAACTCGCTTTTCACTATTGGCACATAAGGCATCTAAATCATCTTGATTAAATATTGAATATTCCTTATCACGCAAATTTAATTTGTAATCGAAGTATTTAATCATACCTACACAAGCGGCATATTTATTGTCTCTTGCTCCTACGATATTTATCTTACCCATGGATGCAATTCTACCAAATACACTCTCGATTTCTAAAGGAAAGTCTTTTAACTCTGTCAATCCTCCTGTAATAATTATATAACTAATTTCCTTCTTTGTTAAGTAGTTAATTTCATTTTTCGCCATATTTAGCAGTTCATGGAGTCTACTCATCGTCAACTCTGTCAACTCAGCTTGATTAATAGTCACTTTTTCGCCTTCGGTATTGACAACAACCTCTTGTTCTTTTGAACTGGCATATTTTTTATTAGCAAGAGCAAGAGTCTCTTTGATCTTTTTACTTTGCTCTGGAGCTAATTTATAGACAAAACTCATATCACTATCAATTTTGGACCCTCCTAGACCTAAGACAAGGTTGTTGATAATAATACCTTTGTTGAAGACAGCTATCTTCATAGTCTCATCACCAACATCAATTATTACACCAGTTGTTGTATCCGTTGATTCATTATGGTGTGCATAATAAGAACCGATACTATCAATCATAATATCAGATACCTCTACTCCACATTTTTCTAAGACTTTAGCAGTCGTATAAACATCTCTTTTGGGAACAGAAACGATAACCGATTTAACAGACAAGGAGTCACCATGCCAATTTTTAGGCATTCTTGTTTTACGATCATCAACCTTAAACATAATAGGAATAACTGTTACAAGTTCATATTCCTTATCAACTTGTCCCTTTAAACTTTGTTGTAAGACACGCATGATATCGTCTGGTCCTACTTCATGGTCATTATTAGTAATGGTTATACTAGCTTCACCGATTTTAAAATCAGCACTTTCTTCACTTACAGAAACAATAGCTTCACGAATTTTTACACCTAAACGATCTTCAGCTTGTTTTAAGATTTTTTTAATAGCATATTCGGTCTCTTCAGGTTCAACGATAGAGCCCTTTTTAACGCCACGAGATGGTTCATCAATGGCACAAAGAATATTTAGTTCACCGTCGATCATTTCACCAACAACAAGTTTTATTGTACTACTACCAATATCGATGCTTGCAATAACTTCTCTCATAGCATTATTCACCACCATATCATAAAACCATTATACTATAAATTAATACAAAAAAAAAGAACAATCGCTTAAAAATAACGATTGTAATAATCTTCAACAGTATAGACACTTAATATCCTTCTTTTTTCATGATGTAAAGTGCCAATTGTAGGGTCTTGATTATCAATTTCTTTAAATAAACATTCGAAAAAATCATAGATAGCCATATAGTCTCTTAAAGTGGCTTGGTCATGAAGTTTTTTCAAATCATAATTATAAAATTCAACATTTTTATAAAGAATATTATAACCAAATAAACTACATATAATGCATTTATTTATAGCACGCATATTTAACTGTGTTACTTTTTCATCACTTAGGCACTCATCATCTTTATTACCCTTATCCAAATCGATGCAGCAAAAGCGTTTTAAATTTTCATCATATAAAATATTTCTGGCGTGCACATCATGTAATGTAAATTTCTTAGAACTAATCTCCTTTGTATCATTAATTAATGGTTTATATGCTTCAATAAGGTCATTTACTTTTGTACCTTGACGAAAATGAATAAGCTGACGCCCTAATCCATACGATGCAATATATCCAATTACTTCTCCATTACGCATTAATAGTTTTTCAGGAACCATATAGGTTTCATTGCCAATGGAATTAATATCATTAAAATGAGTTATTAAATCGGGATGATTAGTTTTAAGATTAGCAATTCCATGCTTATTAAAGAAAAGCTTTAAAACTTTTCCTTCAGGCAACAAAAAACATATTCCAAGGGTGCCAATGCCGAGGATTTTAAGTTTCCCAAAATTAACTTTTAAATTTTTAATATCAGTTGCTTCCATAAGGGTATATTCTAATTGGATAGTGCTTATTTGTCAATAAATCTTTATAAACATTAGGCATTTGTGGTATACTTTAAATGGTGATGTAAATGAAACAATTTTTGGCAATTGTCATAAATAAAATGCTTTCTTTAGCGTGTAAAATCATGAAACCAATATTAAAAAAAGATGGTTCGGTTACTCCTGGTTATTATGCGACTAAGTTAGACAAAGATATTTTAAATAAACTTAAGTATCCCAAATATATAGTTGGTATTACAGGTTCTAGCGGTAAGGGTTCGACTACTTCCCTGGTTGCTCATATTTTAGAAAATAACGGATATAAAGTTGTATGGAATAAGAGTGGTTCAAATTTATATAATGCCGCGGCTACCCTTATTTTAAAACATACTAATCCTTTTACAAAGAAAATAAGAGCTGATGTTTTATTACTTGAACTTGATGAATCTTTTATAAAAGCGATATTTAATAAAGTTAAGTTAACCCATTTAGTTATAACTAATGTTACAAGAGATCAACCAGCACGTAATGGACATCCCGATATTATATTTAATAAAATTAAAAATTCTGTCGATGAAAATACGCATATTATTATCAATGCCGATGATCCAATCGTTAATAGAATGAAAATTACGCATAATGGTCTAATTACAACTTATGGTGTTGGTAAAAGTAAAACGGATATAAAGGCGCCTCTTAGTAATAATGTCGATGCCGCTTATTGTCCAATATGCGAAAGTAAGTTAAAATATTCAACCATTCACTATGGACATGTCGGAATTTATAAATGTCCATCTGGAGACTTTGAACGTGGTAAGGTAGATTATGAAGCTAAAGATATTGATTTAGAAAAGCAATTTATGACAATTAATGATGCCATTGTTCATTTAAATAAGAATGTCTACTTTGCCGTTTATTATACTTTAGCTGCTTTTGCTTTGACGAGTGTTATGGGATTAGATGAGGTATCTATCCAAAGAGAATTAAATGATAATGTCTTAGTTTCTAAACGTTTAAAGAATTATCGATTAGGTAAACGCAAAGTAGAAATGATTGAATCGAAAAATGAAAATTGCCTATCTTATTTACAAACGATTAATTTTATTCGTGAACAAAAAGGAACAAAGACGATTATAATGGGATTTGATAATGTCTCTAGAAGATATGAATTAAATGATTTAAGTTGGCTATATGATGTCGATTTTGAATTATTAGATGATAAGTCAATAGATAAAATATTCTGTATTGGAAGATTTAGATACGATGTTTATAATAGATTAATATATGCTAATATAGATAAGAAAAAATTAGTTTTAGTAGATAATGAAAAAGATATTATAAAGATTGTTAAAAATAATAGTAAGGGAAATATCTATACAATGGTTTGCTTTGATATGACAGCAGTTATAAAGAAGTTATTGATGGAGGAAACGCATGAAAACAATTAAAATTGCACATCTATATTATGATTTAATGAATCTCTATGGAGAACAAGGAAATATCTTAGCTCTTAGTACTGCTTTAAAACGTCAAGGGGTTAAAGCAAGTGTTGATTTACTTACGAAAGATGATAAGATGGATTTAGCTAAATATGATATTATTTATATCGGCTGTGGCAGTGAAGAAAATCAAGAAATTGTTCGAAAAGATATTTTAAAACATAAAAAAACTTTAGAAAAAGTTATTAAGAAAACAACAGTTATTGCAACAGGTAATGCTTGGGAGTTATTTGGAGAATATATTGATGAAAGACCAGCTCTTGGTATTTTTGATTATACTTCTGAATCAGCAGATAAGCGTATTATAAATGAACAGATTAATAAAGTTAATTTTTTAGATATGCCAATTGTCGGTTTTCAAAACCGTGGTTCGGAAAACAATAATACAGGAAATGATTTATTTGAAGTTATCAAGGGATGTGGTAATACACAAAATGTGAAAGTTGAGGGAATAAAAGTAAATAATTTTTATGGAACTTATACTATTGGTCCCCTACTTATCCGCAATCCTCACTTAACAGATTATATAATAAAAAATATTTTGGACAGTAAAGATATTCCGTATAAGGAAATATTAGATACACCAGAAAAAGACGCATATAATGAATTTATAAAAAA
>CAMWQX010000078.1 GCA_947176475.1 uncultured Bacillota bacterium | reverse complement strand
CACTAGTATAATATCCACTTACTTTATCAACATACTTACCATCTTTAAATACCAATAAACTAGGATATTCACTAATTTCATATTTAGCACTTAATTCATCAGTTGCTTCCACTTTATAAAATAACGTATCTTTATCCATATTTGCTGTTATTTCTTTAATAGGAATGGATTTAATTAAACATTCAATTGTATATTCAACATATACCTCTACTAAGACAAGTTTTGTTCCTTTAACTTTTTCTGCTAAATATTCGGCATCAAGCATAAAGAACTCTGATAAAGGAGCTGCTCCATAACGATCAACAAATAAATCTTTAATTGTTCTTGGATCATCTTCTATTTCCTTTTGAATACGTTCATATTCTTCTTCTGATTTAGCAACTCTTATTGCTCCAATTGGACATGCTTTCTCACATAATCCACAATTAATACATTTATCATCATCGACAACAATAGTTTCTTTTTCTTCATCAAAATGCATCGCACCAGTCGGACATACTTCAATACCACTACACTCTGGTGCATTATCACATATTTTAAAATTAATTAATGCCTTCATTCTTAATTCTCCTTTACATAGACCGTATATCTAAATATATCGTGGAAAGTTAAATCCGTTAACATATTTTGCTTTTCTAAGATTTCGGCAATCTTTTCTTGCATTGCCAATTTTTCTTCTTCATCTTTTGGAACTTTAACTTCTTCCCACCAAACGATCATATCATCTAAGAATTCTTGACGACTATTATACTTTATTTCATCAACTGCATAATCTTCAATTACTCTCTTATATCCATTATCTCTCAATACTTTATCAATTAATAAATTAGATACAGCTGTTCTAAAGGAATGATCCTCAACGGGATTAAATACTTGATATAATTCTCCACTGACATTTTCTGGTGCAATTTCAGCAAATACTAAAGTATCACTTAAACGCATTGCTTCTTTTAAAATTCTTGTCTTTAACTCTAAATCCATTGAGAACTTTTCTTTGCCACTTAAATCAAATTCATGAAAACTTGTATTAAGTACTACTCCAAAATATTTATCTGGATAATCTGTCTTTGTAGCATCCATAATACGCAAATTTACATTATCATAGTCTTTCAAATTAACTACTGCTTGCTTATAGAAATCTTCTGATATATCTATACCTTCAATATGCTTACAATATTTAGCAAAACTCTTCGTATACTTTCCATCAGAATAACCTTCATCTAATCCTACATCACATGTTAAATAAGGAGATAACTCTTCCCACATTTCATCAAAACTTTTCATAACTTCACTCTCTTTCCTATTTGTTTTTATGTCTTAACATTGTAACAATATTTATTACCTTTTTAACAAATTCATCTATTTCATCTTCTGTTGTATATTCACTTAAACTAACTCTTATTGGACTGTACTTATCTAAATCAGCATTCATCGCTTTAAGTACATGCGATGGTTCTGCTTCTCTTGAATTACAAGCTGAACCAGTTGAAACATAGATATTGAATCCTTCTAACATAAACATAAGTTCATTGGCATCGACACCTAAGAAGGATATACTTGATGTATTTGGCATTCTATTTTTCTTATCGCCATAAATTAATACTCCATCTAAGCTACTTATAATTTCATCTTCTAACTTATCGCGCAATCTCTCAATTCTTTTATTATCTTCATCCATATGTTCCAAAAGTCTTCTTGCAGCTACACCTAATCCAACAATATAAGCTGTATTTTCTGTTCCACCACGTCTATTATCTTCTTGATGTCCAAAAATAAGTGGTATAAATGGAATGCCATCGCGAACATATAAAACACCTATTCCCTTTGGTCCATGTATCTTATGTGCGGAAATTGATAAAGTATCGCAGATTATTTTTTCAACATCTATTTTTATTTTTCCGACTGCCTGAACTGCATCCACATGAAATAAAATATCATGTTCTTTGGCTATTTTTCCTATTTCGGAGGCCGGATAAATATTACCTATTTCATTATTTGCCATCATTACAGCAATTAAAACCGTATCTTCTCTAATACTATTTTCTAATTCGGATAAATCGATATTTCCATTTTCATCTACACTCAAATAGGTGATTTCATAACCTTTACCTTCTAAATAGTGCATTGTTTCCATAATCGATGCATGTTCAACCTTCGTTGTAATAATATGTTTCTTTCCCTCATTACTTCTAATAGCATTCATTATAGCTGTTACATTGCTCTCACTAGCACAACTAGTAAAAATTATTTCCTCTTGTTTTGCACCAATTAAATCAGCAACACTTTTTCTACTTTTATCAATCTCTTCTTTAACTTTTGTCCCCATCGAATAAAGACTACTAGGATTACCAAATTCACTTTTTAAATAAGGTAACATGGCATTCAATACTTCTTCATCAATCTTGGTTGTCGCATTATTGTCTAAATATATTTCGTGCATAGAATCCTCCTATAAAGAATTTTCACAATCGCCATTAATTGTTTCAACAGCATTACTTACCCACAGTGCCATTAATCTCTCAATAGATTCCTTAGTATAAAAAGCATACGGAGCACTTACCATGACATTTCCTTCATAATCACTTATATTTTTATCATCATATTTTTCAAAGGCATAATTAACTATTCCTTCTTTAGCTTTTTCTAACATTAACTCATGATTAAATATTTCCTTTGAATTATTAACAACATTTATTAAGGATTGGTTATTCATCATATTTATTAAATCATCCGTTATTAATTTCTTGGTCTCATCATTAGTACTGAATGCAGGAAAGATAAAATCTGCTGATGAAAATATCTCCTCTAATTCTACTCTTTTATAGTTATTTTTCTTCTCGCTTCTATTCCAATAGATAACATTCATTCCTAACCCATTACACATATCAGCTATTTTTTCACCAATTGTACCTAATCCTACAAAACCCGCCGTTTTACCCTTTATCTCTGTACTAAGCATCTCGTCATTATATTTAGTTTCATAATTATTCTTAATTTGCATAGGAAACTTCTTAGCTAGTGCCATCATTAAAAATACCGCATATTCAGCAACTGAAGAAGTTGAATATTTAGGAGTATTAGTTACTACAATATTATTCTCCTTACAATAATCAAGATCAATCCAATCATAAGCTGTTGTTGCTAATGCTACTCCCTTTAAATTAGAAATCTTACTTAAATGTCCTTTATCAATATTCCAATCATACCAATCAGGATCAACCATTAATACTTTATCATCATCATCACTCATGTAAGGATAACTAAGATCTTTCTTAACATCTTCACAAAATATTACATCTCCAACACTTTCTAAAGACTTAATCTGTTCACTTGTAAAACTCGATTTTGTATACATTACATATATTTTCATAATATCCTCCTCATAACTATATCTAACTTAATTATACTAAATATATTTTAAAACTTCTATATTAATGCAAAAAAAACAGATTTAAAAATCTGTTTTAATTTGTTAAAGATAACTTTTTAACATTTCTTTCTATTTTCCTATTTGGAACAAAGACATCTTTTGTACTTGCATACTTTGGATCCGAATGCTCTTTAAGAATATCAAAATATTTGGAATCTAATGGAGCTTGAGCAATCCCTGAAAATCCTCTTTCTCCCATTTCTTTTCTTCTATCAAATTCCTTCATTTTCTTTTCAATTTCTTTTGGATCATCTACTAATACATCATTTTCATAATATTCTACTTCTGTTGGATAAGTTTCACGAAATCCGAATAATTCACAGAATTGATCGCAAAAGTCCGGACTAAATATAACCTTTTTTATCTTTAAAATATCTCCATAGGTTAACTCTTTTTGATACCCCAAATAAGCAAGTATCTCGGAAATATTATATGGATAATTAACTATCAATTCCGCTGGAGAAGCAAGTATTATATCATCAGGATCTTCTGGTGCTGGAGTAATATTTAATACTCTATAAGCTGGTGAATCATATAATAAATCATTCATTCTCTTATTTTCATCAGGAACAAATAAAACCGATTGTCTAACTTCCTTCCAATCACGAGCAACCATAAACTTCTTTGGTAACTTCAAGATTCTAGCAGCAGATTTATCAATAGTATCAACATATTTTGCTTTAACAATCGTACCTATATGTACATTGTCTCTATCAACTTTATAATTAATATTTTTCATAACAACATCCCCATTTCTATATAAAAACATATTATACTAAATTTTTTATAAAAATCAACATTAATTCAAAAATACATATTCTGTATTATTTAAATTCTTTTGCACTACATCAGCTATTGGAGTTTTAAAAGTTCCTTCGGAATATTTACTTACTGGTACAGTATTGACAAACAAAACTATAGTTCCGCTAGAATTTCTAAAAGCTTCACCATACGTTGGATTAGCAAATCCTACAATCTTATACCCATCAGGAACTGATATTACACCATTATCGTATCCCGACAGACTTTCCTCGTAAATAACACTTACGATATGCTCTCCTACATCATATATATCTGAATTTTCTTCAAAAACACTATACGGAACTCCAAATTCGTGATCATCTGGATTCAAAGAATTAATATGAACGACTACTTCCTCTGTATTAACATACAGTATAGCTCCGCCTCCATAATGTCTAAAAGACTTTCCATATGTCGAAACATCTAATGCTACGGGCTCATATCCTGGATGATATTCATATACCTGAGGACCATCAAATACATCTTCTGATATAGGTTCATAAATATAATGAGTTCTTGGAGCAAATACTTGCTCTTTTTCTATATCTTGATATAAGTCTTCAATATATGGATCATCTTGATATTCATCTACAATTTCATTTTGATATAGACTTTCCTCTTTTTCTCCACCTTCTGAAGCCCAAATAACTACACATACAGCCAAGCAAGCTCCCAAAATTGCCAAATCGACCATAAAACCTTTATCTTTCATAAAATTTCCCCTCTAATTAGGTTTGTATTATAAATCTTTTTTTTATAAAAAGCAAATTAAGATTTTAGTTTAAATTTCTTTTTTTATCTATGTTTCAATACTTACCTAAATTATCATAATAAATGCCTTCATGTTCGTGAACAAAAAGAGGTTTATCTAATTCCCGACTTTTAAGAATTGCCATTACTAGTACATCATCATTTAAAACATAATACATGCGTGGTGGGCGAAAATCAGGAATACTTTCTCTTATTTCTTCTAAACTAATTGGTTCTTTAAATAAAGTTAAAGATTTAATAGGAATAGCATTTATATCTCCTAAAGCAATATATTCATCTACTCTTTTTAACGTATCCGGATAATTTAAATAATCATCACGTGTTTGATCAAGGCGAATTTTCTCACCCAACATCATTATACCAACAATTTTTCTTTCCTTACCACTTAGATATAAATATGCCTTTGTCTCTTCACTACAGAATCTTCTTCGATATTCATACATCTTTATTCCATCATGCAAAGGCGCATATGCTCTAGGATGAAAACTTAATAATATCTCTTTCATAATTAACCCTTTTTAATAGCTACAAAATCATAATAATGACGATGCTTAGCTGTTGCATCCTGATCATATTCTTGCTCTTTAAACTTTATGACATCATAATTACTTAATAAATTTAATACTTCTTCCTTATTAAAAACATTAACCACTTTATCACTAGCAAAGTAATCTCTTTCACCAAATAAATTAGCAGCTAATATTCCTCCCACAGGTAAATATTCATATAATTTATTCCATAAATTTTGAAATTTATCAACTTCACAGAATGACAAAGCAAATGTCGAAAATATCGCATCAACCTTTTTAAATTTAAAATCTTCAAAAGGACATTCCTCTAAAGTTAATGCTTTATCATCTTTAATTCTTGAATAAAAGTATTCTTTATTTATAACTTTATCAACGGCTATAACTTCTTTTCCTTTTTTCAAAAAATAAACTGTTTCATTGCCACTTCCACAACCTAAATCTATAACCTGTCTCTTATACACAACACCCAGCCCCCGAGACCGAGGCTGAGAGCTTATGCCGTCGGGG
>CAMWQX010000077.1 GCA_947176475.1 uncultured Bacillota bacterium | reverse complement strand
TAGAATTTATAAAAAATTAATTGGTAAAAAATATCATACTTACAATATTCAAGAAGGAAAAAAGAATACCAAAGGAGAACTTTCTATCTCTGGTATGACCATTTATGATGCCATATTTAATAAGAATTATATCAATCTTCTAAGAGAATACACCTCTGAAGATCTTTTTACGCTTACTCATGAAACTATGCATGCCATTTTCAACTCTCTTTTACACGAATATGGAATAAACTACGAAGATCAACAATTATTTATTGAACTTGAAGGATATTTTGGAACTCTCCTAGCTGCTAACTATTTAAGTGAACTTGGATACACCGAAGATGCCAAAATATGCCGCATATCCAATTTAGATTCTGTTCTTTTCCTATCTCTAGCCATTATTATTGGTGACATTATCTTTTCCGCATCTGATGAGAAAATTGAAATTGACGCCTCTTTAGAACAAGCCAAAATTATAATTTCTCATGACCGTTTTGTTGACTTTAAAGACGATTATGAATCATATATAAACTTTCCTGCTTTAGATATGGTGATTGATATTATCGATTACGCAATAGCTCTTGAATTAATAAACCGTCCTACAAATGCTGCTATTGCCAGTCTTATTGATATCAAACTTAATAATCAAAACGATTTAATAAAAACTTTAAACCGTCACGATATCTGTCTTCATCATAATAACTTTGCTATTTTAAAAAAAGAATTTACCGATATAAAATAATGGTATTCTTTTTTTATTGTTTAATATACTTTATTAGGTGATAACATGAAAAAATACTTAAAAGTAATCTTAGTTCCTATAATATTCCTCATTTTAACTCCCCTACTTTTTTCCATTATTAATCTCTTTGATATTGAAATCAAAAAAATCTTTTATCTTGGAATGATGATAATCATGTCCCTTATAACTGGTTTCTTTCTTGGTACTATCACGAATAGTAAAGCCTACTTAAAGGGCTTAGCATTGGGTTTTCTAATGTCCTTAATAATGTTCTTAATAAGTCTCCTTTTAAGAAGCAAATTTAGTTTTTATACTATTGTATACTATGCTATTATCATCGTTTCTTCTATGATGGGTTCTATTATCGGTATAACCAAAAAAGATAAGTAACTATTACTTATCTTTCGAATCAATTATGATTGTAACTGGACCATCATTAGTAATATTAACTTCCATTTCAGCCCCAAAAACTCCAGGATATGTCATAACATATTCTTTTAATTTGCTATTAAATAATTCATAGAGTTTTAAGGCATCTTCACCCTTCATAGCATTAATATAACTTGGTCTGTTACCATTCTTTGTTTCCGCCTGTAAGGTAAATTGGGAGATTGATAATATACTACCTCCCGCATCCAAAATAGATTTATTCATAATGCCATTCTCATCATCAAATATTCGCAAATTAACGACTTTTTTTACCAAATAATCGATATCTACTTCCGTATCATCATTATGAATACCTACAAGTAACACAAGACCTTTATCTATTTCATTTATCAATTTTTTATCTACAGAAACACTTGAATGCTTACTTCTTTGTACGACAACCTTCATGTTTTATCTTTTCACCTCTTCAATAAAGCTTAATGCTTCTAAATCATTAATAAATTGTTCCAAATCATCTTTATTCTTAACTTTTAATAATAAATCATATATAATCTTGCCATTGCGTTTTATCTCATTCATTGAAGAAACATTAATACCACGTGTTGTTGCTTTGGCAACAATATCTACTAAACTATTATTAATTCCATTAGTTAAAACAGAAATTTTTGAAGCATATTGTTTAACATCATCGCTTTTATGAGTATTCCATTCAACATCAATTAAACGACTATTCATATCTTTAACATTAACACAATCCTTCTTATGAATTGTTATTCCCTGTCCCTTAGTAATATAACCAATAATATCATCACCATAGACTGGCTTACAACAACTAGCTAAATTAACTAATATATCATCACAGCCTGAAACAATAATATCATTCTTATAGTTTTCCTTTACTTGCGCATTATTATTCATTACCTTATCTAAAAGTAAGTCTTGAACATTTCTTTTATCTTCATATAATAATTCCACAATATAAAGGGGCGTATATCTTAAAGATCCAATAAGTAAGAAGACTTCTTCTAATGAACCAACCTTTAAATCTTTAAATAGTTTTTCGCATCTTTCATCAGTCATGGCATCAGAAAAAGGAATCTTTTGTCTTCTTAATTCTCTTTCTAATAACTCACGGCCTCTTGTAATATATTCTTCACGATCTTGCTTAGAGAAAAATGAACGTATGCGATTCTTTGCTGTTGTCGTTTTAACAAATTTAATCCAATCCTTATTTGGTTGCGAATCTTTATTTGTCATTATCTTAATAATATCATTATCTTGTAATTTATAATCCAAAGGAACCATTTGATCATTTACAATAGCTCCAACCGTAGTATCTCCAACTTTAGAGTGAATACGGTAGGCAAAATCGATGGGACTCGATCCATCAGGTAATTCTACGACATCACCTTTTGGCGTATAGACATATATCGAATTACTCAAAAGTTCTCCTGATACATTATTAATGAAATCATCATTATCGGTTATTTCATCTGAGTTAGCATCAATAATATTTCTAAACATCTGTAACTTTTGTTCCATAACATTTTGAATATGTTTAGAATTTTTCTCCTTATACGACCAATGTGATGCTACACCATGCTCAGCAATCTCGTTCATCTCTTTAGTTCTTACTTGCACTTCAATAGGATAACCGTTTATGCCAAATACTCCTGTATGCAAGGATTGATAAGAATTACCCTTAGGCATCGCAATATAGTCCTTAAAACGCTTCGGAATAGGTCGGTAAAGGGAATGAATTAAGCCTATTATCAAATAACACTCACTTTCCTCTTCACATATTATTCTAATGCCTAAAATATCATATATATCTTTCCATTTTTTTCCATTAGATAACTTATTATGCAAAGAAGATACACTTTTAACTCTTCCCTTTATTTCAAACTTAATATCATTTTCTACAAGTAACTCCGTAATATCATCCATCATTTCATGTAAAACAGCATTAAGTTCTTCTCTAGGAGCCGGAAGTTCATTTTCAATCTCTTCATATATCTCTGGTTTAATATATTTAAAAGATAAATCCTCTAACTCACTCTTAACCGAATTGATTCCGAGTCTATGGGCAATCGGAATCAAAACATTCCAAGTTTCCATCGCTTTTTGTTTTTGTTTTTCTGGTGGTAATCCTTCATTTGTACGTAAATTATGTAAGCGTCCAGCAAGCTTTAAGATAATTACGCGTGCATCTTTTGATAATGCCACTAACACTTTTCTTAAATAAAGAGAAGCTGATTCAGAATATTCAATTAAATGTAGACGATTAACTTTGGTTAATGATTCAACAATATCTTTAACTTCCGTTCCGAACAATTCTTCAATCTCTTCAAAAGAAGAAGAGCCATGATCAACAACTTCGTGAACAAGTGCCGATACAACGGTTATAACATCCGTATTCAAATTAGCTACAATAGTAGCCACTGTCAAAGGATGTACCATGTATTCTTCACCATTTTTTCTTTTCATATCCTTATGTTGAACACAGGCAAAATCATAAGCCTTCTTAATTAGTTTTAAATCCTCATCACTATATCCATTATCTGTTACAATCTCTATTAGTTGTCTATATAACTCATCCATTATTCATCATCCTTAATATTTAATTTTTTTATCACATATTCTTGATAGATATTATTATCCGTATTTAAAATATCATCTACCATTGATGCAATAGTAAGTCCTTTTCCATTGCGCCATTTATTTTCTTTATTATAATCCCATATATCTTTTTCTGTCACAATCTTTATACCTGCGGCGATTAATTCATGCTTCTTCGTTCTTAAAGCCGGCTTTATTCGCTTATAAAGTTCTGTTTGACTATTTATTTTATTTTCCATATTATCACCTTAATATTTCCCATTCTACTTCATATATTATTATATAACACTTAAATTTATTATTAAAGGAGAATTCATGAAAAACGCATTTATAAAATCTACTGTCATCCTCATGCTTGGCTCTTTAGTTACCAAAGTTCTTGGATTTGTCATAAAAATTATATTTACCCGTATAATCGGTGAAGGTATTAATCTTTATTCTTTAATAATGCCCACCTATTCTCTTTTAATTGCTATTACTCAGCTTGGTCTTCCTTATGCTGTAAGTGCTGTAATGGCCCGTAATAATTATCGGGGTATCAAAATATTATCATCTATTACTCCCATCGCCTTACTTTTTAATATTCTTGTTATCAGTTTAGTATTTTTCTTTGCACCATTTCTTGCTAATAACCTTTTAAAAAATCCTGATGCCTATTATCCCATAATATCTATTTGTTTTATTCTGCCCTTTACTACCATATCAGGTATTTTAAAAGGCTATTACTTCGGCAAGCAAAATATGCTACCTAATGCCATAAGTAACGTCTTTGAACAGTTAACCCGTTTTATTCTTTTACTTACTCTTATTCCTTTTTTAATGCGTTTTAACATCATCGTTGCCGTATCTGGATACATTATTACTTCCGCCGCTAGTGAATTAATCCAAATAATTATATACTTATTCTTTGCTCCTAAAAACCTAAAATTCACTCTTCATGATATCAAACCCAGTTATGAAGTCGCATCAAGCATTTTTGGCATATCTATACCCAACGTATCTGGACGTTTAATTGGTAATATTTGCTATTTTCTTGAGCCCATCATTTTAACTAATTTGCTTCTCTTTGTTGGTTATTCTAATTCCTTTATTCTAAGCGAATATGGTATCTATAACGCCTACGTTATTCCGATATTAACTATGCCATCTTTTTTTACTTTAGCCCTTAACACCACATTAATCCCTGAAATATCCAAAAACTACAAAGATAAAATCCATGTCAAAAAACGTTTAATTCAAAGTCTAACATTCTCATTCCTCATCGGATTAGTCTTCTGTATATATATATTTTTCCAAGGAGATTTCATTTTAAAAATTCTCTATGCTACCAATAAAGGCAGTGAATATTTGCGTACATTAAGCATATTCTTCCCTTTATTTTACCTAGAAGGTCCCCTTATGAGCACTCTTCAAGGATTAAATATGTCGGCATATACTATGAAAGTAACTCTCATTGGTTGTATTATAAAACTCATATCTATGGCCACTTTATGTCTTTTCAGCATTGGTATATATGCCCTTATAATTTCTGAGATAATCGATATCTTTATTGTCATCTACTTAAATAGTAAAAAACTTCATCAACTTAATTACTTGTAATATTTTGAAACTTCGATATATCACTTACATTCATAGCAAAATAAGGTAAATCCTTATTTTTTTCTTTTAAGAATAAATAAAACTCATTATTTAGATAAAATAATCTAACATTCTTATCTAGAGAAGTAGCAAATGAACCTAAACCAAATTCATCTTTTAATTTTCCTCCCGTTGCATCAAGCTTAAAAACCGTATCTCGAACCACTTTATTAACTGTTAAATTATCTACACTTGTAACTAATTCAATGCCATCTAATTCCTTAATTGTTTCATGATTATGAAAATCAATTACAGGAATCTTTAAAAGATCATCCTTTCCAAATCCCTTATTACCTTCATAATTTTTTGCTAATTCCTGAATATTTTCATAGACACTTAAGAAATTACTTCCCTTAGCACCTCTTGATAATATAACCTCTTCATCTGATGTCGTAAGAAGTTTTACAGCAAAATTATTGATATCCTGATAATAAAGAACTTTAACTTGATCTCTTAATTTACTTGAAGAACTATTGCGTATTCCAAAATATTCTATATTATCCATATTTTTAAATTTATCTTTACCTAACTCTTCAAATTTATATTTAAATTTAAATTCTTTATAAAGCATGGCATAGATAAAATAATTTTTTCCATTCCAATCAAATTCATCTAATACCTCAGAAGTTGTATTAAACTTCTTCTTTATATCTTTTTTTATTGTATTCTTCAAACTTTCTGTAGCATATCCATACTTATTATAATAAGCAT
>CAMWQX010000076.1 GCA_947176475.1 uncultured Bacillota bacterium | reverse complement strand
AATCTTGATAAAGATAAATTTATTAATGCTATCAAAAAAATAAAAGAAGATATTCAAATAATTGATAAAACAAATAATTGAGTTACAATCAAAAAAGCAGATTAAACTATATAGGAAATCTGCTTTTAAAGTGGTATAATACACATACGGAGTGTGTAATATGAAAGATAAATTTATTACTATTATTCATATGTTAATATTCATATTAGCTGCCACAAGTTGCTTATGGTTAAATATTAAATTTTTAGCTATTGGTCTAGCTTTATATTGGCTACAGATTCTTATCTTTGATTCTTGTGTCTTATCAATTGCTCAATTCAAAAATAAGGATACGGTATTCATGGGTATATATATTAATAAACTCATGCGTAAACTTAAGTTAAAAGAATGGACAATTAAGCAAAAAAAAACATTTATGCGTGTTATTGAACCACTAATAATATTATCATTAGCAATACTATTTCAAATAGTTTTAAAGTGGCCAACACTTATTTAATAAAGGAGGATTTTTTATGTATTCATTATTTATTGATACCCATGATAAAGATATTGTAATAACACTTTTTAAAGATGGTAAAGTTTTATCATCTAACATCAAAACATCAGAAAGACATCACTCAGATTATACTATGCCCATGATTGATAATATCTTAAAAGATAATAAATTAACTGTTCATGATTTAAATGAATTGTTAGTTGTTAATGGACCCGGATCATTCACTGGAGTAAGACTTGGTGTAACTATTGCTAAGACATTAGCATATACCCTTAGTATACCTATAAAGACTATTACAAGCCTAGAAACTCTTGCTATAAGCAATAAGAGTAAGGAAGATAAATTAGTTGTTATTCATGATATAAAAGGTGTTTATGGAGCAATATTTAAAGATGATAAATTAGATGGTGAAATATTCTATAAATCCAATGCTGAATACGCAGAGATGGATAAAGAAAAATATCTAATTATTGAAGATGAAACCCTTGATATGGAAAGTATTTATGAATATATGAAAAACATTGAACCAACAATTGCTCATAAAGTTAATCCTTTATATGTTAAAATAATAGAGGCTTTAAAAAATGATTAGGGAATACACACAAGCTGACATTGATGCAATAAATGAGATAGGTAAATTAATTAAAGAAGATTTTGCATCTATCTATAAAATATCGGAATTAAATAGAGATTATGCTGGCATTTATGTCTATACAGAGGATGATGAAGTTATTGGTTTTTTACAATATGAGAATCATTTTGAAATAACCGATATAATCAATATTGCAGTAGCTGAAAATAGCCAAAATAAGGGCATTGGAGAGACTTTAATCAACTATCTAGTAAATAATACCGAAGCTGACAAAATCATGCTAGAAGTGCGTGAAAACAATGTTTCCGCCCTTAATTTATACAATAAATGTGGTTTTGTTGAAATAAACCGAAGAAAAAAATATTATGACGGTGAAGATGCCATAATAATGGAAAGGAAAATATCATGAAAGATGTTTATATAATGGGAATTGAATCTAGTTGTGATGAAACTAGTATATCAATTGTTAAAAATGGTTGTGAAGAGATTGCCACAACTGTCTTAACGCAAATGGATACTCATGCTCTATATGGTGGAGTAGTTCCTGAAATCGCATCGCGTATGCATACTGAAAATATTACAATGGTTTTAGAAGATGTCTTATCTAAGACCGATATAACTATGAAAGATATCGATGCCATTGCGGTAACTTATGCTCCAGGACTTTTAGGAAGCTTGCTTGTTGGTGTTGAATTTGCCAAAGTATTAGCCTTAGTTTATGATAAACCATTAATAGCAACTCATCATATAGCTGGACATATCTATGCAAATAACCTAGTTAAACCATTAGTATTTCCCTTACTTGCTCTTGTTGTAAGTGGTGGTCATACTGAACTAGTTTTAATGAAAGGTGATTATGACTTTGAAGTCTTAGGTACAACTAAAGATGATGCCATCGGAGAATCCTTCGATAAGGTAGCTCGTGTCTTAGATTTACCATATCCTGGTGGACCTAATGTTGAAAAATATTCCAAAGAAGGAAGTCACACATATGAATTACCTAAGCCTATGGATAATGATGAACTAAATTTTTCCTTCAGCGGTCTTAAAAGTGCTGTTATAAATCTTAAGCATAATGAAGAACAACGTGGAAATGAAATCAGAAAAAAAGATCTAGCTCGTTCTTTCCAAGACGTTGCCTTTGATCAAGTCGTTCGTAAATCAAAATTAGCTATTGAGCGATTCAATGTTAAAAGAGTAATCGTTGCTGGAGGAGTAAGTGCCAGTGCCGACTTAAGAGAGAGAATGGCTAAATTATGTGAGGAAATGCAAGTTGATTTGAGTATTCCTCCAATGCGCTATTGTACGGATAATGCTACGATGATAGCATGTGCTGCTTATCCTCAATTCTTAAATAAAGATTTTGCTGACTTCTCTTTAAGAGCTAAGAGTCAAGAATATTTCTTTCAAAATTGTGACTAGTAAGTAAAGTAACCGACTTCCTAGTCTTTTTTTTATTATAATTAATCGCTGTTATGGTATAATTATGAATAGAATAGGGAGTGGAAGTGTGAATACTTTAACGGAAAGTGAATTAAAACAATTAAACCTATATTTTGATGCTGCAAATTATTTAGCTGTAGGTCAATTATATTTATTAGACAATCCTTTATTAAGAGAGAAATTGACCTTAAAAGATATCAAACCAAGATTAGTTGGACATTGGGGAACTATCCCTGGTCAAAACTTTATTTTTATGCATTTAAATCGTGTAATAACGCGATATGATTTAAATATGATTTATCTAGTTGGTCCAGGTCATGGTGGTCAAACAGCCGTAACTAATGCTTACTTAGATGGAACATACTCCGAAGTTTATCCAAATATTACACAGGATACTGAAGGATTAAAGAAATTATTCAAACAATTTTCTTTCCCCGGCGGAATCTCTAGCCACGTTGCACCAGAAACTCCAGGAAGTATTCATGAAGGGGGAGAACTAGGTTATACCCTAGCTCATGGTTTAGGAGCTGTTCTTGACCGTCCTAATTTAATAGCTGCTTGCATTGTTGGTGATGGTGAAGCCGAAACAGGACCTCTTGCCACATCATGGCATATTAATAAATTTATCAATCCTGTAACCGATGGAGTAGTACTACCAATTGTTCATTTAAATGGTTTTAAAATTTCTAATCCAACCGTTTTATCAAGAATGAGTCATGAAGAAGTTGAGTCCCTTTTTAAAGGATATGGATGGGAACCTTACTTTGTTGAAGGCACAGATATTAACACTATGCAAGAACTTATGGCATCTACTTTAGATAAAGCCATAACGCGCATTCAAGAATTAAAAAAGAAAGCCATTTATTCTAGTCAAGTAACCGCTTTAAAATGGCCAATGATAATCTTCCGTTCTCCTAAAGGATGGACAGGTCCAACGGAAGTCGAAGGAAGCTTTAAAGCTCACCAAGTACCTTTAGTAATTGATGAAACTTGTCCTGAAAAACTCGAAGAATTAGAAGCTTGGTTAAGAAGTTATCATCCTGAAGAAATATTTGATGAATCCGGAAAAGTAAAAGAGGAAATAACCTCCTTCTTACCTAAAGGCATAAAGAGAATGAGTGCAAATCCTGTTACTAATGGTGGTTCTATCTTAGAGGAGTTAAAACTACCTAATATCAAAGATTATATGTTCAATGATTCGGAACATGGTAAACGAATTGCTCAAGATATGAAAGAGTTAGGTGCCTATCTAAAAGGTGTTATCATCGAAAATGAGGATAGTAAAAACTTTAGAATCTTTGGTCCCGATGAAGCTATGTCTAATCGTTTAAATCATGTTTTTGAAGCAACTGATCGCCAATGGCTATTACCTGTTGAAGGAAATGACGAATTCGTTGGTCCATATGGAAGAGTATTAGATTCCTATCTATCTGAACATGTTGCCGAAGGAGGATTAGAAGGTTATCTATTAACGGGAAGACATGGTCTTATCCATTCTTACGAAGCATTTATAAGAGTAGTTGATTCTATGATTGGTATTCATGCTAAATGGTTAAAGATGACGAAAGAAATTCCATGGCGAAAAGATATAGCATCATTAAATATCATTGAAACTAGTCATATTTGGCAACAAGATCATAATGGTTATACGCATCAAGAACCTGGTTTTATTAATCACATATTAAATAAAAAAAGAGATATAACTGAAGTATATCTACCATATGATGCTAATTCATTAATTTACTATGTTGATAAAGCCCTAAAATCTAAAAATAAAGTCAATACTATTGTTGCATCTAAACACGAAAGACCACAATGGCTAAATTATGAAGAGACCATTCTTCATTGTAATAAGGGAATAGGTACATGGGATTTTGCCAGTCATGAATATCCTGACATCGTTCTTGCTTGTGCTGGAGATACACCTACTTTAGAGGTTATGGCAGCAACAAGTATTATAAGAGAAAAATCCGATATTCGTGTACGTGTTGTCAATGTCGTTGATTTATTAACCCTTGAAAGAATAAGTGATGAGGAATTTAATGCGATATTCCCACCAAATAAACCAGTAATATTTGTCTTCCATGGCTATCCAAGTGTTATTGAGCAATTAATATATAAACGTGACCGTAAATTCCAAATATATGGCTATATGGAAGAAGGAGCAATTACTACTCCATTTGATATGCGCGTCTTAAATGAAATTGACCGTTATCATATAGCAATTCATGCTGTTGAAGCCTTAGATGAATATGAAATTGAATTAAAAGAATATTGTCAAAATAAATTAAAAGAACATCATGATTTAATTCGTGAAACCGGAAAAGATTTAATCGAAGTAACAGACTGGGTATGGAAAGATGTACAATAGTACATCTTTTTTTGTTAATAACTATTAACTTATTAACATTATCTTATTTCTGGACAAACTCCAACATTTGGCATATAAAAGCAATGTGATTTATATCGCCCTGATAGTGCCTGATTATACCAAGTACTAGCACAACTAGCATTATTACCCGGATTATAAAACCACAAAGCATGCGTTGCGGGATGAAAATATTCTCCTTTTAAACATCTTTTAGCTAAATTCTTTTCATTAGTGGTCGAAGCTGATTGAAATAAACTCGAATTAACTCCGGCAAATCCTCCTGGATTTTGCATTATTACATTATATAAACTTGTTCTATTTTTAAAAACATCACATGTTGCAAGTGCTCTATTGACAATGACATTACCAACCATCAACATTGCTAAATTGCCATCACCAACCGCTTCAGCTCGCATAAGTCTCGCCATCAAATCAAGTTCTTTTGTTGTATAATTTATCAACATAAAAAATCACCTATAACAATATATGTTATAAGTGACTTATTAATGATAAGTATTAGTCTGTTGGGTACTAAATATTGTAATAACTTCTTCAACAATCTCATGATTATCGCCAAAATGTTTAAAAGTTATTACTTCTCCATAATCATTTAAGAAAGCGAATACATTACATAAGTAATCTGGGTCTCCTTTATTAACTGTATATGTATATTGATAGAAAGTTATATTTTCTTGATCCGCCAAAAGTTCATCTCTTGTAAGACCTGTCTCTGCCGAAACAAGCTCTAGTATTTTATCCATATTTCCTTTTCCTAAATTATAGCACTGAACAGCAGCTAAGACATGATAATTCATATATTCTGCTGACTTTCGCAAAAGTACACAGGCAATTGAAATATTTGTATACGGATTTTCTAAATCTTTTTCCGTAATACATGTGACATTTTTACCAGCCCAATCTTCAGGGTTATTAGTTAATACAAAATATTCATATCTCTCATCTTCAAAGTTATAAACTTTAATTTCTCTTTCTTTCCAATCGTCAAATTGAATTTGCATCAAATTGGTTTTAAATCCCCCTGACTCTTGCGTCAACATTGCCATAATTAAGTTAAATGATATTCCCCATTTATTCGAAAATTTCTCAACTAAGTCGTGATATTTATTATATGCATTTTCTCTTTTTACAATATCCGTTGATAATGAATAATTTAAATAAGCAGCATAGCTACCATCATCAGGTACATAATCATATAACTGTT
>CAMWQX010000075.1 GCA_947176475.1 uncultured Bacillota bacterium | reverse complement strand
ATTTTAGATATTACTTCGTTTTCGTTAAAATCACCTATTATAAAAATATCTATATAATCATGAGTTAGAATATCTTGGTATGTATCATATAGATTTGATGGAGTTATCTCATTTATCATTTCTTCAGACCCAGATATATTTATGCTAGATACACTTTCTTTATCGAAAGCCTTTAGTCCCTTTATTAAAGCGGATCTTTGGGGGTCTTCATGAAGACATTTTATATCGGATATTATGCGTGATTTAATTACTTCTAAAGTTTCACTGTTGAATTCATTGTCAGTTATATCTGGATGAAAGATTAAATCAAAGGGAAGTTTTAATGCATCAGCCAAATAATCTTCTTCAGTATATTTAGGATTTAAAAAGTCTAAGGTAATACTTGATAGAACTTCATTACCCATTCTAATACTTGTTGCATAACATACAGCATTGTATAATTCCTCTAATTTTAAAGATATATCTCTTTTGGTTTTATAATTTTCGCTTGTTTCCATAAGCATATCAAAAAGAACTGTTCTCTTATGAACAGATGCAATATCGATATTATTTCTAAACATTATTTCCATACGGATATTTTTAAATCTATCCGTTTTTATTGTATGAATATTAAAAGATCCATTCTTATGTAGTTTATAGACCATATTGACACCTCTTTAGTTTATAGTATACGTAAAATTTCCTTTTTTATAAGACAATTATAACATAGTTATGATATCATTTATACAGGTGATGATAATGGAACCAGTACATATAGTTACTGAAAAAGAAAATATTGCTCCAATTGTATTACTTCCAGGTGATCCTCTGAGAGCAAAGTATATTGCAGAGAAGTTTTTAACTGATGCAAAGTTAGTTAATGAAATAAGAAATATGTATGCTTTTACCGGTTATTATAAAGGTGTAAGAGTTACTGTTATGGGTTCAGGTATGGGAGTTTCTTCTGTCGGAATTTATTCTTATGAATTATATAAATTCTATGATGTTCAAAAGATAATAAGAATTGGTTCAGCAGGATCAATGAATGAAGATGCCAAGATATTAGATGTCGTTTTATCGACAGGTTCTTATTCTAATTCTTCTTTTGAAAATACTTTAATAAAAAGAGAAGAAAGTTTTGTTGAATCTTCTAAAAACTTAAATGAAACTATTAAAGAAACTGCTAAAGACATGAATATTAATTTAAAAGTTGGACCAACTTTTACAAGTGATGTATTTGATGTATATGTTGATATATCAGATATTATTGATAGATGTCCAATTAAGGATGAGTTAATGTGTGTTGAAATGGAAGGATTCGGGCTTATGCATATTGCTAAGTTTTGTGAAAGAGAAGCTTCCATGTTAGCAACCATTGTCGATTCAAAGTACCAACCTGATGTTGTTGTTACTCCAGAAGAAAGAGAAACATCTTTGGATACAATGATTACTTTAGCATTAGAATCTATAATAAAATAAATTTTAATCAGTAAAAAAAGTGTAATAATCTACACTTTTTTATTATGTTATAAATATATATTTTTTATTGAGTTTTATTAATAATAGCTAAAACTTTATCAGAGACATTTTGAGATTCCTCTTTAGTAATTTCTAAACTATCTCCCTTTAATGCAGAAACACTTAAGGTGTAGGTAACAAGATTTGATATTGCATCAATTTTTTCGGTTAAGTTCATAGCTACTTCTTGTTGTAATAACTCAACAAATTTTTCAACTTCTAAATATGTTACAGCTATTTGATATTGTTCATCGGTAAATTCAGGATATGGATCACCATAGGTTGTATCAGTTCTTAAGAAAGTATCTGATTTTTCAAATTCAGATTCAATTTCCTCTGGAGTAGCACCATCTAACTTCATGGCATCACTTATAGTTTCCTTATCATAGTGAAGTTGTTCATAATACCACTTAACCAAATCAGCTGTATAAATTCTTTCTAATCCATCTTCAACCGGAGCGATGAATTCACATCCTCTTTTAACCAATATTTCTCTTTCCTCATCTGATAAAAGAGAAATCATATCTATCCCGTAATCTCTAAGCGTTGCTGCTACATACCTCAATTTGTTAAGATCAATTTTATCAAGTCCTTTTTCTAATTCACATAAATCACTTTTAATTGATGCTGGTAACGATGCTAATAATACTAATAAATATAACATTTTATGTCCCCCTTCGTTGGCTTGTATTGTAGTACAAAAAGAAAAAAAATGCAACTTAGTGATGTAACCCCATTTTGGAGTGAATTATATCATTTACTTAAAATTGCTTTTTTTATTGATGTCTACTTTGATGAGCGCAGTTCAAAATGGCTATTTTTTATTTTTTTAACATTTTTTCATTTTTCTTTAAATCTCTCATTAACTCGGAGCCAAAATAGTTAAGATAGATTGGGTGAAAATTAAAATCTAAATCATTGGTCATTTGAACAATATCTTCCATTTCCAACACGGATGTTTTGCTTATGGGCACTATTTCAAATAATTTATAATAGTCATCTCTATTCATAACTATATTGTGACTAAAATCAATAACAAGATTTTTTTCATCTATTTCAACCCAGGAATGATAAAAATAATCTTTGTCATTTACTTTGAATTTTCCCCCTACAATATATGCTGATGCTTTATCCTTATCATCTAAAGCTCTTGCTACCATATGGACATCGTAATGACAATTTCCATATCTTGCCGTAGAAAGTAGTCTTTCTTTTACTTCTCCATTCGATATGGCATTTGATAATAAATCAAATGTGATATATCCCAAATCTTTTGTTTTTAACATATATTTATCTTTTTCTTTATCATAACTAATATGCTTTGATTTTCTCGTTGGTTTTTCCGTGAAATTATTTAATTCTCTTATTATTTTATCATATTTCATATGATGTGAATCTTCTCTTTGAAAGAAAAGAGAATCACTGTTATTTCCAAATAGAAGATAATTATGATTATTCATCCCGTTTATATTAAATTTTTCAGCAAAAAAAGCAAAAGTCTCATTTTTAGATAGCTCATTAAAAATCTCTTTTGTAAAAATTAAATATTCGTATATATATTCATAAGTACCAAACTTATTTATTATGTAGTAAATATTATATAGGTCCATTCTATCTGCTATATTTAATTCATCAAATTTAAATATCTCATAATAATCATCTTTATTCATGACGATATTTCTAGCATAATCAATTACTTTATCTATGCCGTTTTCTTGGAATGCAATTAACAAATTAAATGTTCCTACTATAGAATTACCTATTATTATTCTTGGGTTAACCAAATCCATAGAACAAGCAAGTTTTAAAGATCTTATTAGACATTCTTTAATTCTTTTTGCACTTAACAAAGTTTTTTTATCATATTCTTGTAAGTCTCTATTGGAAAATATGGAAAAGGGATATGTTTTTCCATTATATTTAAAAACATATTCTTCACCATTTATATCTTTTGATACCGCAATGTTTGAGAAAGTCATTCTGCTATTAATTTTTCTACCCCATTTGGAATAAGATGTAAATAATATTAATCTACATAGTTCCTTAGGTATTTTCTCATTATTATCATAATTATTAGCAAATGTTTGTGCATTACAAAATTTTTCCATACTATCCCCTTGTTTTGAGAGTTATATTAACATACGAATTTACTAAAGTCAATTAATGGATTAAGCACAAAAAAATATTTTTTCGGATTGATTTTAAATAAAAAAAGAATAGCTATTCTATTGAATTTCTATTCTTATTTTTTAATTTTTAACTGTTATATCTCCGCAACTATTATCAATACTTAAAGTTATATCTGATTTGGAATTATTGTTACGAACATTAACATTTCCTAATGATGTTTTAGCATCTATATATACATCATTTGTCCTACCAACAGATATATCACCCATGCTGTTTTCAATTTTGGAGTTTTTATCAATTGTTAATTCATGGATTTCAATATCGCCACAGTCAGCTTCAACATTTAAACTTGATAAGATTTTTTCTATATCAATGTCGCCAAAGTTATTTTCTACCTCGGCTTCATTAATAGTTCCAATGTCAATATCTCCACACTTATTAACAATCTTACCTTTATTTATGCCATCTACCTTAATATCCCCATAATGATGATTAACATCAGCACTGGCATTTAGGAATTCCTCTATAGAAGTATCCCCATATTTATTTTCTATATTTATCTTACCATCAAAACTCTCTGGTAAAGTAATCTCTATTTTAGATTTTTGAACATTGAAGCAAAAACCAATACATTTTTTAGCAACATATTTAATTGTTAAATTGTCTTTATCACTAACGTCTAATTGGCTAGTTTCTCCATATATTTTTACACTTACTTCTTCAGTTTTAGACTGTTTAATATAGATATCTCCGGCATCACTGTCGATAGTAATTTCTTTGAAGACATTTTCGTAAGTTTTATCATGAACTAATTCAGTACTTACAGAGCTTGAACGAAATTGGAAGAAACTGAATCCTCCTCTTCCGCTAAGAAGCCAAAACATACCACCTGTTATGGATAAGGCAAGGACGGTTAAGATAACAATTAAAAATATTATTAAACCTTTATTTTGCATCATTCTCACCTCGCAATTCAAATATTAAATTGACGATTTGTTCAATTAATCCATATACTACCCAAATGATCCATGTGATGTGCCAAGCAAATGTTGTAAAACTTATCACTAGATAAATTATTAAAATAATCATAGCAATTATTTCATTTACTTGTTTAGCAAGTCTCTTGTTAGTACTTAATTCTTCACGCTCTTTTTCTCTTTTATCCTTACTATAGAACATACATGAGAAGACAATTATGAATGTTGCTATTCCACATATTAGTAAGAATATAGCAGATGCTACAATGGGATTCATCATCATTACAGGAATCGCAATCATAATCCAAACAACAGATAAGAAGTAGAATAATATTCCTAAACTTATACCCATAGATTTTTTTCTTTTTCTTATAGTGTTGGCTTTTTCAACTTCTTGAGAATTTATCTCTTCACCTTTCTTTTCTTTTGTATCATCAGAATTTATATTACCTAATAATTCATCTGATGATAATCCATATAATTCACATATGGGAATTATTTTATCAAAATCAGGAGTGGATTGGTCTGTTTCCCATTTTGATATTGTTTGTCGAGTAACACCTAATCTGTCTGCAACTTCTTCTTGAGAAAGATGCTTGCTTTTTCTTAGGTCAGATAGTTTTTGTCCGATACTCATAATTTCACCTCTTTCACCGATATTATAACTAAAAATATTGGTTGCATTCCACCAAGCGTACTTGGAAATTTGTCAACTGAAGTTAACATTTAACCTAAATACGTACCTTTTTTTATTCTATATAACAAAGTTTATAATTATTCCGGATATTACTCCAATTGAATAGATTAACGAAAGAATTACTAAATTCTCTTTGATATTTTTATTTGATTTAAATAAGACGAGGATTGCAACTCCGCTTCCCGTTAGAAGACCAGCCATAGTACTTCCAAGAGTTATAACATTATTTAAATATAGTTCCGTAATCATAACAGATGATCCACAGTTTGGAATAAGTCCAATTAAAGAAGATATGAATGGAGTAAGTATTTTATTTTGGGATACGATATTTTTTATAACATCTTCATTAAAGTATGCAAATAAGATATTTAGTAAGAATGTTATAAGAGCAATAAAGCTAATTGTTTTTAGAGTGTGAATGATACTAGATTTGATAATTGATTCCTCACAATCACAATCACTGTCTTCACATATGTGAAAATCACTCTTCTTTTTATTATGATAAATTAAATCAATAATAAAACCAAAAATTAATCCTATAACAACTTTTATAGATATAAGTTTTATAATCTCGGATATTGGTACATTATGGGAAATAAGAATTGGTAACATTTCATCACTAGTGGATAAATAGATGGCTATTAATGTTCCTAGAGATACAATTCTCGTTACATATAGATTGGTAGCTAATACAGAAAAACCACATTGAGGAACGGCTCCAAGAACGCCGCCTAAGAATGGTCCAAACTTTCCCGATGATGAAATTATCTTCTTAGTTTTATCACTAAATTTATGTTCGATTAATTCAATTAGTAAAAATGCTACAAATAAAAATGGCAACATTTTTAAAGAATCAATTAAAGTATCCAAAATTATATCCAACATTTTTATTCCTCCAATTGCAAGTTGATTATAACAC
>CAMWQX010000074.1 GCA_947176475.1 uncultured Bacillota bacterium | reverse complement strand
AAGTGGGCCCAGTGTACATGCATGCCTTATAAGAAGAATTCTTGAAAACAAAAATGAAGAGTTAAGTGAAGAGTATCATCAATCAGATACTATTTATGTAAGTGACCTTTCTGATACGGAAAGTAAAGAAGGATCTTTATGGTTAAGAGTCAGAAAAGTTAATGACAAGATTGAAATGAACTTAAAAAAACAAAGTGCTAAAAAGATGGAATCAGAAGAAATCGAATTTGAAGTAAGTGACTATGATCTTGCTAATAATTTCTTAAAAACCTTAGGATATAAAGAATGGGTGTCTGTTAATAAAATACGAAGGTATTCGAAATACGAAGATGTTAACATCTGCATGGATGAAGTTGAAAGATTAGGTTATTTCATTGAACTTGAATTATTAATCGATGAAAATGACGATAAGGATTACGAGAGTATTTTACTTGATTATGCCTCTAAGTTAGGTATAGATACATCAAGACGTATTAATAGTCATTATGATACAATGATTTCAGAACTTAATAAATAAAAGCGACTTAATTGTCGTTTTTTCTTTTCTTTTATAGTATAATGTTTTTAAGAGTAAAGAGGTACTACTATGAAAGATACAATTAAAAATCTAAAAGCCGTTTATAAATATGGAAAAAAATATCGTAAAAGTTTAATAATATTTACGATTATTTCTCTTACCAATATTGCCGTCAATATTATTTATCCTATCTATACGGGAAAACAATTAATTGCCTTAACAGGTTCTTTATTTTTTCAATTATTTGTCGCATCATTAATTTGTTTTGGTATATCCATATTCTGTGATTTTACAACTGTACTATTAAGACGCAACACACAAATATTTTTTCGCGGAACGACTAAAGATATTCAAATGGATGTTGCCAAACAAGTTCTAAATATTGAACTTGCCGCCATTGATTCCCATGGAAGTGGGACATTCATTCAACGTCTTGGAAAAGATACTGATGATATGTCGCGTATATTTACTAGAGGTATGGGATATTTAACAGGAATACTAACTGATATTGGTATCTTTGTTGCCGTATTCTTAATCAATAAAATTATCTTTCTTTATTTGTTGATATGTTCCATTATTTTAACGATATTTCAACTAATGAAGGCTAAAGCTGTTAACAAAGAAGATAAAATTCATCGCCGTCAAAGTGAGAAAACTAATGGCTTAGTTGGTGAATTAATTCGTGGTATTCGCGACATTAAAATGCTTTATGCCAAAAACTCATTTGTCGACAACATCGAAGATAATATTGACAAACTAACCGAATCTAATTTTCGCATGCGTAATGTGGAAATGGATTATAACTGTGTAATTGATATAATCTATGATATTTGTGAATTAGGATTAATTATCTTAATGATTTATCTAATAAGTCTTGAACATATAAATATTGCATCAGCTATCGTTATATATAATTATCGTTCGCGAATATTCAATAACTTAATGCAAAATGTCGACAACTTACTTGAAGAAGTCCGTGGATTTAACCTTTCATGTAATCGCGTATTTAGCATTCTTTATGGTGATGAATTTAAAAAAGAAGAATTTGGAACTAAACACATTAAAAAACTCCATGGTGATTTGGAATTTAAAGATGTTCGCTTTAGCTATGGCGATAACCAAGTATTAAAAGGTTTAAGCTTTAAAGTTATGCCTAATGAAACTGTTGCCTTTGTTGGAAAAAGCGGAGTAGGGAAAACAACCATCTTTTCTCTTTTATGCAAATTATATAACTATGAATCAGGTTCCATTTATTTAGATGGTCATGACATCACTGAACTAGATGAAGAATCTATTCGCAATAATATAACTATTATTAGTCAAAATCCTTATATTTTTAATATGAGCATCAGAGATAATTTTCGCCTTATAAAAAAAGATGTAACTGATCGTGAAATAAAAAAAGCTTGTAAGTTAGCTTGCTTAACCGACTTCATTGAAAGTCTTCCTGATAAGTATGATACCATTATTGGTGAAGGAGGAGTTAATTTATCTGGTGGTCAACGTCAAAGACTTGCTATTGCTCGTGCCTTTGTTCAAGACACCAAAATAATTCTCTTCGATGAAGCAACAAGCGCTTTAGATAATGAAACCCAAAAATACATTCAAGAAGCCATTAATAATATGAAGGAAAAATATACCATTCTCATTATTGCTCATCGTCTTTCTACAATTGTTGAATCTGACCGCATTATGATCGTTGATGATGGCAAGATAATTGCCACTGGTACTCATAAGGAATTACTACGTAAGAATAAGTATTATAAAAAACTATATGAAAAAGAAGTAATTGAGGAATAATATGAAAAAGTTTGTAATTATTATGCATTTTTTATTAACCATTATAGCCTGGACATCTTTTCTTTGGCTAGATTGGATATTTATACTTCTCCTTTCTCTTGCTCATATAATTATGTTAAAAGTAGGAAATGGGTGCTTTATGTCTCATTATCAATTTAAAGATAAAGAAACCAATAATACGCACTTTTATGAATGGTGGATGGGAAAATTAGGATTAAAAAATTATAATCGGGAAAAATTAAGAATATTTATGACCTATGGAGTTCCATTAATAATTGTCATAATTGGAATAATTTTACAAGACATTTTGCATATTATTACACCCATATTTTAATATATATGTTATAATATAAGTAACTTAAATTTCTAGTAATGTGAAACTAGGCCCTAGAGATAGGTATGATCTAATCATATCTATCTTTTTCTTTTAAGGAGGTATTATGAAAAGATTAGTTTTAATTGATGGACACAATTTATTATTCAGAATGTTTTATGGAATTCCTGCATCCATTAAAAATCGCAATGGAGTAGAAATAAGAGGAGTAATTGGTTTTTTAGGCGCATTGAAAAAACTTAACAATGCATTAAATCCCACATCTCTTGCCGTCATCTTTGATAGTGAGACAAGTAAAAATACTAATGCTGATTTACTCGATTCTTACAAGAGCAATCGCCCTGACTTTACGGATGTTCCCGATGATGAAAATCCTTTCAACGGTTTACCAATCATCAAAAAAGCATTAGACTTTTTAGATATTCCTTTTTATGAAGTATTAAGTGAAGAAGCAGATGACTATATTGCCTCCTTAACTAGTCAATATAAAAGTACTTATGACGAAATCATCATCGTCTCCAATGACTCAGACTTCTTTCAATTGATTGATGCAAAAACCTTTATTTATTCTGCTCGAGGAAAACTTAGTAAATTATATAATGAATCTGAATTCTTTGAAAAGTTCCACATAACCCCAGACAAATATGTTGAATATAAATCCTTAGTAGGAGATACAGCCGATAATATTAAAGGTGTTAAAGGAATCGGCAAAAAGACATCGGAAGAAATATTAAGATCAGGTTTTATCAATGAATATACAGCAACTTCTGGAAATGAACGTATCAAAAATATCTTAAAAGAAAACGAATTAATCATAGAAAGGAATATTAAGTTAATATCCCTAAATCGTCACTTAGATACCAAAGATATAACTCTAAAAGAATTAGATGATAAACTAAATAACTATAATGTTTCAACTATTTTAACCTCAATTGGCGAACGCTAATTTGCTAAAGTAGCCAATCTATGGTATATTATTAACTACAAATATTTTCATCAATATGAGTTCGAACGGAGGTAAAGTATGCAAGAATTTCCAAGACGTATGCATGGCGGGGAACTTTGGGCAAAAATAGAGGTCCTTGCAAATGTCTAATCTCCTTTATTTAAAAAAATAAAATAATAAAAAATAGAGGAGAAGAAAATATGAATTATGAAGATAAAAAAATCGTAGGAATTATAGCTACAAATGTTGAAGCGTCCGTAGCACTTAATGTTATTGGACACTTAAGTGTTTCCATTGGAAAATACTCTGATCAAGAAATTATGGGAAAAGAAACAATCACGGATAAAAGTGGAGTAAATCATTTAGGTATATCTAAGTTCCCATTTATTATTACGAAAGTGAAAGCTGGAAAGTTAAAAGCAGCTATTGCTAAAGCTAAGGAAAATCCCAATTTATTAGTTGCCGATTATCCTAAAGATATGTTAGAAACTAGAACCGATGAAGAATTAGTTGCATCGATTTCTTCTAAAGCGGAAGATTCCCTAGAATATATGGGTGCCGTAATTTATGGCGATACTAAAGATGTTGATGAAATAACTGGCAAATTTCAATTATGGCGTATTGATTAAAAAGAAGAATCAGTTCCAAGTGAATTGATTCTTTTCTTATTGGATAAAACATTATATAATTAATATAAGAAAAGAGGATATATATGGTTAATGATTATGATAAATTTGCTAAAGAGCGTCAAGAAAAACTTTTAAAAGGAGAGACAAAGCCTCATCGCTTTTCGGAAAAGCCAATGATGAAGAGCATGCTTCCTTCCTTAAAAGGTAAACGCATTTTAATGCTAGGTTGTGGAACCGGTGAAGAATCACGCCTTTTAAAAGAATTTGGTGCAACCGATATTACAGGAATAGATCTATCATCTGAATCCATTAAAATAGCTAAAGAGACTTATCCTGATATTGAATTTATTGTTGGCGATATGCACAAACTTCCTTTTGAAGATTCCTCATTTGATTTTGTCTACAGTAGTTTAGCCATTCATTATTCTAGTGAACCTCAAAGTGTGTATCAAGAACTTTATCGTATATTAAAACCGGATGGTTTACTTCTATTCTCTGTTGGTCATCCTCTAAGATGGGCTAGTGAACACATGGTCGTAGATGATGTTGAATATATTATTTCTGGTTATGCCTATCCAAGCAGTGAAAATCGTGTATTTGGTAATTATAATACCTTTGCTTGTCATAACCACTATTTTTCCAATGGCGAAGTATTATCCTTCTACACTGGATCTCCATCACTTCATTTTAAACTTCTTCGTGAATCTGGTTTTTCCATTGAAGATTTTAAAGAGTCCATTTGCACTGATGAAGCCAAAGATTATGATTACAATTATTGGGTTAAAAATCATGAAATTCCTCAATTTATGGCCTTTCTTGCCCAAAAAAGATAACTTAGAAAATATTTTTCTAATTGCTAATTAAAATATTATGATATAATGTAAAAAAGGTGGTAAAAATATGTTATCAACAGTTGTTATAATTGGAAATATTATAGCTTTCGTTGCTTCCATTTTTATGGTAATAGCAGGGCTTTTAAATGATCGCAAACAAATATTATTTGTTCAAATAATTCAAATGACTTTATTTATCATAAGTAATATTGTCTTAAAGGGTTATACAGCCGTTGTTATCAACGCTATAAGCATCATAAGAAACTTATTTGCTTATAAAGATAAATTATCTAACACAGTATCCTATATTTTACTTGCTTTAACAGCTATATTCACATTTATCTTTAATAATCACTTCATTATTGGATTATTGCCACTTATAGGTACAATCGTCTTTACTTTAAACCTTAACAATAAAAATATAATAAAAATAAAATTAGCTTTATCATTTTCTATGTTAATGTGGTTAATATTTGATATCTATATTCAATCATACTCATCGGCCTTATTTGATTTTTTAAGTATGGCAGCAGGAATTATAACTATTTATCAAGTTAAAACTCATAAAGAAAAAGATAAAAATAAAAATGAAGCTTAAAAAAGTAGGGGGTTTTTATGAATTTAATTATTAGAGATGGTAGTGTTGACCGTTTTGCTACCGATGAAGAATTCAGTGAATTAGAAAGTACAATCAATGAAGATTTAAGAAGAACCTAAATTTATTTAAGTTATTGTTCTGGCGAAAAAGATGATTTGACAAAAACCATTGAACAAGTCAGAAAGAATTTAAATTCTCGTGATATCTCAAATGAGGATTTAGAAATAGCTTTAGTTGATGACTATGTTGTTTTCAATCTCATTGATAATAATCCTGTTGCTTTCAATCTCTTTTCTGCTGACCAAAGTGAAAGTGAAACTAAAGATGATAAATTGCCGGACATTGTCATTATGAAACGTAATATGCGAAGCATTTATTTCTTAAGAAAAGTAGGAGCATCAGATATCCAAACGGAAAATAAAGATTATGTATCATTATATCAAGCTAGTTATGAAGCAACACTTTATAAATACTCAAATGAGCAAATAACCAAATCCCAAGTCGAGTTGGATACATTCATAAAAGATGACTTAGAAGAACCATTTTATCAAACTCATCAATTTATGGATTCTCTAAATAAAGCATTAAGT
>CAMWQX010000073.1 GCA_947176475.1 uncultured Bacillota bacterium | reverse complement strand
ATTTATATTCATATTATAAGCTGCTGCTGATATTAAAACACGTAAAGCAGAAGCCATTTTTCCGCCCTTACCAATTATTGAACCCATATCATCTTCATGAATAATAATTTCAAGTTGAATAACTTCGTCATCACCTAAAAATTCTTGAACTTTAACCATATCTGGCTCTTTAACTAATGAGCGAACTAAATTTTCAGTAAAATTAATTAATTCTTGATGCATAATTACTTACCTTCTTTAGTCTTATTTTTGAATTTTGCCCAAATACCAGTTTGACTTAATAAGTTCTTAACTGTATCAGTTGGTTGAGCTCCATTGTTTAACCATTTGATAGCTTTTTCTTCATCAATTTTAACATTGTCTTCCTTCTTTATTGGATCATAAGTACCAATAGTTTCGATGAATCTACCATCTCTTGGGCTTCTTGAATCTGCAGCAATTACTCTGTAGAAAGGTCTTTGCTTAGCACCCATTCTTTTTAATCTTAATTTAACAGCCATGAAATACGCCTCCTTTTTCTATTACAATCATATTAACACGTAAATTTATTTATGTCAACTACTTTTGGTTGACTTGTTATTCAAAAATTTATATGCAATTATTCTTGAGACATCGTCTTAATTAAATTTTTAGCATCTGGGTTTAAATATTTAGAAATTTCCATTAAATCTTTATCATTTTTATCAAAGTCACAGTCATCAAATACTTTTGGATATTCTGGTAAAGCGGTATTATTATTTATAAAATCAAAATCTTCAGGTATATCAAAGACTTCAAAAAATGATGATTCATCAGCATAATGTAACAATCTCGTTCCATTAGCTATTTTAACATAATGTTCCGTATAGTTTCCCGTATACTCCCCATCTTCTAACGGGAATTGGAAGATACCATCTCTGACACTTACACGAGCGGGAAACTCCTCATGATTCAAAGCTCTTTCACCTTTAACAGAAACTTTTCTTTTTAAGGTATAATAGGTCTTAATTTCGATTTCATCTTTTGATAAAACTCTAATATTAGATTTGACATTTACATCATCTTCAACCATACTCTCAAGTGGCAATATACCTACGCTTATTTGAGTTTCAGCATACCAATAGGAATTATATTCTTTCTTTTCATATAACTTAAGGGAATTATCATACTCATATTCCATTCCATCAATAACTTTAAAATTAGATTCGTAATATTCTCCTCCATAACGGCTTGCACTAGTCCAGTAACCACTTTCGTTTAAATCATTATCTTCTTTAGGTTTTGGCGCGATATTAGAGCCTTCAGGATAACGAATACCATCTAATATAATCGAAGTATCATATATTCTATCCAAAGAATCTTTAATTATATCCTTATCTTCTTTCTCATCATAAATTAATCTTCCGTCCATTTCACATAAAGTTAATTTATCAAAGGGACTATTTACTCGAGAATTTAAATAATTCATTATTTGGCTTTGTAATTTGGCATGAAAATCCTCATTATAATTTTCGCTATCAACATCAACTAAGAATTCCAATGCGGCATCAGAAGAATTTGCTACAAGATATATTTCTACTTCACATAATTCTTTTAATTTCTTTAGCATATATTTTATAAAGTCTGGTTGCGACTCCTCATATTGCCATCCTATATCAAAATTCTTTATATCGGCAACACTTGCATATAAAATACTCATTGAATTTAATTTTCTAAATTCACCTTTGTAATTTAGCATACAAACTTTATCTCCTAAATCGCATTCCTTAGCTTTAACTAAACATGCATGATATTGTTCTTTGGGAACATAGATAGCATATCCTCCACCTATAGGGTAATCAATCTCTGTAGCAAATCCGTTATGTTTTAATATTCTTTCAATAGATTCAATACTCTCTAGATTTTTCGAATATAATACGCATTTTTTATTTTTTTTCATATAAACCTCCTAAATAAAAATATATCATATATTATACAATTTTTTAATAAATTAATGGTTATTATTATCATTTGTAGTTTTTAATTCTAATTTTTTTATCGCGTTATTGATTAAATCTTTAACAGATGCAAGTTTTGGTTCTTCAGGATTGTAATCGCGAATATCGTATACACTTGGACTTTTTTTCAAAACATCGTTATTGTTAATAAAGTCAAAGTCTTCTGGTATATCATATATCTCAAAATATGGTGTATGAGTAGCAAAATGCAAAAGTTTTGTTCCATCGGTACTACGCATATAATATTCTTCAATAGAACCTTCATATTCCCCACTTTCTTTAGGGAACGGAAGGAAAACATCGCGAATTGATGTATCACTTGGAAATTTATCACCAAAAGGAAGTTTACGTGTAGAGTTAAATTTACGTGAATCTTTATACTTCGTAGTTATTTTTATAACCCTATTACCACTTAAGATGATTGTCGAGTTATAATCAAGATTATCTTCTAATTTAGTTTCAAACGATAAAAGGTTTTGTTGATCAAAACTTATTGATTCACCAGCAGAATTATATAACCTAGTTTCATATAATTTAGTTTCTCCCATTATGACGATTTTGTCTTCAGTATATTCTTCGAAAAATTTAGTATCATCTGTAAAACCGATAAATCCTTTCCAAAAGAGATCACGGTCATCATCATTTTGATATACAAGACTATTTTTTTTGAATCTATACATACCACAAGCTAAGAAACTAGAATCAAATATACGATAAACACCTTCAATTTTTAACTTTTCTTCAGGAGTTGGTTTAATAAATTCTCCATCTGGATAACAAGCATATACTTCTTTAAATTTCACAAAATTATTATCACTTAAAAAGTTACAAACACCCTCTTTTATTCTTGCACGATTATTTATATTTTCCGTAATTAATATTTCCACGGCCGAATCTTCTAAATTAACAATTAATAAAACATCACAGTCACAAATATCTTTTAATTCTTTAATCATCTTTTTAATATTTTTAGGTTGAGAATACTCATCTTCCCAATTCTCATTTAAATTCTTCGCATCTTCGACATATGCATATGCTAATGAATAAGATTTAAGTGGTCTAAATTTATCATAGAAATTTATGGTACCGATTCTTAATTCATCACCTATTTCACGAACTATTTCAAGAGCATTTAGGTAATTACACTCAGGCACTGATAAAAGATATCTTCCTAAAGTACTTTCACAAATACACGAAAATCCCCTTTTTTCCATTTCCTCGACAATGTCATCCAAATATGCTTTGTCGTAACTCCAAGCAAAATATTTATATTTAATCTCTTCCATAGATTTCCCCCTTAAATTGCCGTTTATTATAGCACCTAAAATAAGAAAAGACAACTTAACATGCAGTTGCCTATTAATTATCTTTATTGGATAACATTAATTGCTTTAAATTATTATCAATAATATTTCTAACACTTTGTAATTCTGGCTCTTCTGGATTATAGTCGCGAATATCATAAACAGTGGATGCCTTATTTAAGGCCAAGTTATTATTAACAAAATCAAAATCTTCGGGTATATCATATATTTCAAAATATGGTGAATGCGTTGCAAAGTGCAAAAGTTTAGTTCCATCAGTACTACGCATGAAATATTCTTCAATAACACCATTATAATTACCAGCTTTTAGAGGAAATGGTAAAATGGCATTGCGGGTAGATACTTCACTTGGAAAAGTAAGTCCAAAAGCTAATTCACGATTAATTATGGCATCACGATTGGTAGTATAGTTAGTCGTTAATTTAGCAACATCCTTATCAAAAACGATAGATGTGTTATATTTTATATGATCTATTAAAGATGATTCAACAGGAAGAATTTCGTTTTTCGATTGGCTCTCGGCATCCCAAGTATGAGTATATTTTTTAACTTCGTATAACTCCGCAACTCCATTTATAACAATTTTTTCATCAGTTTTTAGGACAATCGTCTGTTTTTGTCTTTGGCATCCTCTATTAACAGAATCTGATATATAACCACTTTTCGTTAATAATTCTTCATCCGTTTTAGGAACAATGCTATTTCCTCCGGGATTATACATACCACTTGCTAAGAATGTTCGATCAAATAAATGATAAACATTGTCACGTTTGCGTGTTTTATCTTTTTTAATCAAGCGTCCATTATCTTCGCATTTGGAAGCCCTTTCAAATGTATCTCCCATATTTTCATAAATATAACTAATAATTTTATCTCTAGTTTCATCATAATCTTCATCTTTACCATTAGCATATATTTCAATAGCATGAGTATTATTATTTACTCTTATTTTTAATATACAGTTACATGAATGGCTTAAATTATTAAGCATTTCTCTAATAAAAGGTGGTTGCATTCCTTCACGTTCCCAGCCACTGTCTAATTTTTTATCATCCTTAACAGTTGCTAGGACTAAACTGTGAGCATATAGATGACGTCTAACTCCATAATCATTTACCATTCCAATCTTTTTCGGATCCAAATTTTCTCTTGCAAAAGTAATAGTTTGATCATAATTTTTCTTATTAACTAATAATAAATGAATTTTTAAGTGTAAGTGACTTTCCCTAAATGATTCTATTCCTAATTTATCTAAGGCCATCATTACATCATTAATTTCTTCTTTATTATAAGACCATAGACAATATTTTAATTTTTCTTTCTTTGCCATAATAACCTCCACTTTTTTCAACCTATTATATGCTTTTCATAAGAAAAAAACAACTAATTTGTAGTTGTTTTTGATGTTGTTAGTTCTTCTGTACCTTTTAAAACATTTTCTTCGCCATTATAGAGATTCTTAATTGCTAGCTTGACAGCATCTATGGTATCTTCGTATGGTTCAATAACGGAGGCATTTAAATTACCTATCGCATAACATGGACGTGATGCATTAACGCCATTGGCACTAATGGTATCAAAAGTCCAGTTGGCATTATCCGTCATTTGCTTTTTAATGAAGTTAACCATTTCTTCACTAGTCATATTCGTTACGACACGACCTGATAAACTATTTAAAATAGTATTATATTTCGTAATTATTTTGGGACTTATGGCTTTATTTATCGTGGCTTCTAAAACTAACATTTGATTTTTCCCACGAGCTCGATCGCCAATCGTCTTACGGTGTCTTGATAAGGCTAGAGCCTGTTCCCCATTTAGTTGTTGCATACCCGGATTTAAACAGATTAAATCGCCTTGTTTAAATGACCTTTGGGAATTTTGCTCACAGAAGGCTTTAGGAACATTGACTTTTATTCCGCCTAAAGCATCAATGATTTTAATGAATGATGTAAAGTTAATTCGGGCATAATAATCGATTTCTTTATCATATAGTTTACTTAGAGTACTGACAGATTCTTCAATACCATAAATACCAGCATGTGTCAATTTATCCTTATAGTTCTTACTTGGAAGAGTTACATAATAATCTCTTGGCGTATTGATCATAAGAATATGATGAGTATTAGGATTGACAGCTAATAGGATATTGACATCACTTCTTGCTTTACTTGCCACATTACCACTTGTATCTATTCCACTTATATATACCATGAATGGATCTTTAGTAATATCCTTTTCACTTTTTTGCACATCAACAATATCGACAATATCATATGAGGCAATAAGTCTGATTTTATTATAATATTCCTCAAATTCATCTTTTATAATTGATTCATAACTGCTTTCCATGAGAATAGCATCTGTTTCTCCACTGTCTAAGGAAGATAATAATTCACCAAGGATATCCTTATGATCAACAGTTATATCAATTTCTTTTTTTATCTTATCGATGGTTTCATTGACATTATCAATGTTATCACTACCAAGATACATTATTTTTTTCCTATCCAAGTCTTTTATTTTTTTATAATCACTTGAATCAAGAACATATACACCATAGGTTTCAACACGATATCCCGTGTCCGCTAAATTACTTAAGAATTTTAAAGTTTTAGTTCCAAAGAAAAGTAACATCACTTCGATAATTATTAAGATAATAGCAATACTGGAAAAAATATTTTTAATCCAGGCTTTTAATTTATTCTTATTTAAGATAAATGTTATGACATAAATAATGACCATAAGAACAATTATAATCGGGATAAGATAAGATATTGGCAATAATTCATTAAATATTACAGTACCTAAAGTTATAATAGTCATGATTATTAAAAGAAAGGACAACAACTTATAAAAAATCAAGTGTTGTTTTTTCTTCTTTTTTTTGCGTTTTAAACGTTCATTTTTTTCCTCTTTGTCTAAAATTGTCATAAAACACCACCATAT
>CAMWQX010000072.1 GCA_947176475.1 uncultured Bacillota bacterium | reverse complement strand
GTACTTGGAGTAGCCATTTACTTCTTATATAAATATCTAAAGAAGAGCAAAGGTAAATATAAATATGAATAAGAGATATGTAAATATCTCTTTTTTTATTGTCTTATTTCTTGTTAATAAAAAATAAAAATAGTATAATTTTCTTAAAGTAGGGTGAAGAAAATGAAGAATTCTATTAATGGAACTTGGTTACTGGGAATCGTTTTGGTATTCATGGCTATCTTTATTGCCTATATTACCATTTCCATTGATTATAACGAAGCATATATTGTTAAATCCAAAATGGTAACCATCATTGAACAGTATGAAGGAATGAATGGAAACACAGTCCAAATGCTAAATTCTGTCATGCGTGGTGAAGGATATATGGGTTATCTATCGTGTAAAAGTAAAGATGGCGAAAAAGTCCTTGGAGGTATTGAAGATCAAATAATCGTCAATCCTTCGCAAGAGGTTAATTATTGTGTAACTAGAGATGTCCGCTATGGCGAAGATGCTACGGAAGATAAGTATTACTATACAGTAACGGTGACGTTTGCTTACTCTGTACCTATCCTTGGAGATATATTTGATTTTAGGGTAAGTGGTGAGACAAAAGATATCCGATATCCCCATGATTCATACTTTTAGTGTTAAATTGTAAAAAGATACTTATAAATATATTGAATTAAATAAATAATAATAGTATAATCTATATATAATAAAGGAGAGATGTTTTAATGAAGGATGCGACTGGAGAATTAAGTATGACAGCAGTTGCTGTAGTAGCTATCGCTGCAATATCAGTAGTATTTTCTACATTAATTTGGCCAACAATTAAGGCAAATATTTTAAGAAGTACATACTGTTCTCAAGCAGATAATTGTCATTCTTGTGATGGCGGAATGTGTACTTGTACATATCTTAATGAAGAAGGCGAGCAAGCCGAAGTACAATGTTCAGCTAAAAACGGCGAAACTGCTTAGTAAAAATTAGAGAGGAAGTTAATGCATGAAAGAGTCGATTGGAGCATCATGGATTTTGATGATTGTTCTAGTTTTTATTGCATTATTTTCTGGATATTTAGCTTTTTCTGTTAACTACTCAAAAGCTTTTAGAGTTAAAGATGGAATAGTTGATAGGTTGGAAAAATACAATGGACCAAATAATAAATCTTTGCAAGATATCGCAGATTTAATTGATGAAGTTTCATATACATCAAAGGGAAAATGCTCAAATGTATTCGAAGATGAAAGATTGTCTACTATGGGAGTTGTTGTTGGCGATTTACATCCCGACATCCCGGCATCAGATAATGAAACTTATCACTACTGCTTGCAAAGGATAAAGGCATACAGTCCTACTGATGGACAGTTGACTTCTAGTTATTATAGGGTTATTGTATTTTTTTCTTTATCACTTCCTATATTTGATATAGGATCATCTTTCCATGTGGATGGAGAAACAATTAATATACAATATCCAGAAGACGATTATATGGAATAGAGGGATAATATGAATATAGTCACAGCAAATGAAAACAAAAGTATAATTGATAGATTAGATATTGATATTATAAAAAGAATAGATGGACAATATGAATTGCGTGAATTATTAAGTAAATTCGTCAACTTATATTTTAATAAGATGATTATTGACATTACATCTATCGCAAATTATCAAGATATCGAAGTTATTAGACAACTAGGAAAAGCCCTAGATCCTAGTCGTATAATATTGCTTCTCAACAGTGATCCTGTTGTTAATAGTTCTCTATATATGTCGAATTTAATAGGTGCTGGCTTTTATAACTTTACCCGTAATTTTGAAGGTATAAAATTCTTATATAGTAATCCTAATAGTTATGATAATGTTAAACACTTAGTATTAAGTGATGAAGCCACTAAACAAGAGGAAGTTTTAGCTGAGCAAAGAGCTAAAGCCATGGAATATCATGAAGAAAGTGGAAGAAAGATAGTTGGTCTTGTTAATCTTACAACCCATGCTGGAGCAACTAGCTTAACTAATATGATGGTTCGTCAATTAAAGTCTGGAGGCTTAAAAGCTATCGGAATTGAGATGTTTAGACAGGATTTAATATTCTATCATGATGCTGACCTTATGTCTTGTATGAATAAAAGTGATTTAGAGCGAACTTTAAAAGATCATGGTGATGCCAATGCCGTTATCATCGACTTAAATGATTTTGGTTATGCTGATGATTACTGTGATGAGGTATTATATCTCGTAGAACCATCATATGTAAAATTAACTAAATTACTTAAGAAAGATAAGAATACATTCATTGAACGCAAAGATGAAAAGATTGTTTTAAACTTGAGTTTTGTCAATGACCAAGAAGTACCAGATTTTGAATACGAAACAAAATGTAAAGTATTTGATAATTTACCACCAATGAATGATCGTGACCGTAATCTAAAGGAAATCAATGATTTACTTAGACGTTTGGGTTTCAATATTAGTGAGTAGTGTAAAAAAAGTGTATTTTAGTTGACAAATATGTCTATATTAAATTATAATGTAAATAAGGAAAGAGGTATAAATATGTTAGGAGCTATTGATATTGCTGGTTTCTGTACAAATGCAGCAGGAATTTTACAATTTGTTGGATATGCATTAACAATTGTTAAGGTTGCTATTCCAATTATTATAATTGCATATGGTATTTTAGATTTTGGTAAGGCAGTTGTTGCATCAAAAGACGATGAAATTAAAACTAGTGCAAAGAGATTATTGTGGAGAGCTGTTGCTGGAGTAATTATCTTCTTTATACCAAGTATCGTTATTTGGCTATTTGGTACAATTGATAAATATACAGCAGGTAAAAACGGCTTTGATAATTGTGAAAAATGTATCTTAAGCCCATGGAATTGTACAGTAAGTTCAACAAGTTATTAATAAAGAGAACTTTTATAAGTTCTTTTTTTATGTAAAATTATTTTATCTTCATCGACATTTAATTGATTATCAATTATAATAAGTAATATATATTGACAATTTATTTCTAAATATCGTGTTATCATTAATGTGGTGATATTATGAAAGTCAAATTATTTGATGAATCTCATGAAAAAGATTTAGAGGAGAGTGTTAATAATTTTATTAGTGGAGTAGAGGTAATTGATATAAAATATCAAGTTGCCGTCTCCATATTTGCTGAAGAACAAATATTTTGTTTTTCCGCAATGATTATATATAAAGGATAGTGGATGTATGAAAAAAAATAGTTTTATCGAGGGAACTATTATTGCAACATTGGCAATTGTTTTTGTCAAAATTTTAGGAATGCTTTATGTAATTCCTTTTTACTCAATCGTTGGTTCCTCAGGTGGGGCTCTTTACAGTTATGCTTATAACATTTATTTAATATTTTTAGGTATATCATCAGCAGGGCTACCTAACGCTATAAGTAAGATAATAAGTGAATACAATACCCTTGGTTATGAAGATGCCAAAAACAGGGCTTATGCCATAGCTTTAAAGATCATAACGATTATCTCCGTAGTTGCCTTCTTGATTCTCTTCATCTTAGCCGAGGAGATAGGCGTATTTATTATTGGCGATTTAACAGGAGGAAATACGCCAGAAGATGTTGCTTTTGTTATTCGATGTGTATCTCCAGCGGTTTTAGTTATTCCTTTTTTAAGTATAACTAAAGGATATTTACAAGGACATAAATTTGTATCTCCTTCTTCAATTAGTCAACTTATTGAACAAATTGTTAGAATAATTGTCATTCTTGCTGGTTCATATCTTGTATTAAATGTCTTTAATGGTTCCTTATCATTAGCTATTGGTATTGCCGTTGCTGGAGCCTTCGTCGGTGGTGGTGCGGCATACCTTTATTTAAAATATGTTATGCACAAACACAAAGATGAGTTTAGTTTAAGTAAGAAGACTAAAAAAGATAAAATTACTAATAAAGAGATTGGTTTAAAAATTGTATCTTATGCTATACCCTTTATCATCATAAATATTGTTACCAATATTTATACATTTACCGATCAGATACTTGTTTTAAGAACCTTAGAGCATATGCATTATACCACTGAAGAAGTGGAGTTTATTGCTAGTGCCATAAGCACATGGGCACCTAAAATATGTATGATTATTAATGCTATGGCGATGGGAATGACGGTAAGTTTAATCCCAACAATCGTCAGTGCTTATACTAAAAAAGATAAAAAAGAAGTTAATGACAAGATAAATAAATCTATCAGTATGGTAACCTATATATCGCTACCATTAGTATTAGGTTTATCGATTTTATCAACGCCAGTTTGGCAAGTATTCTATAGCAGTAGTAAATTCGGAAGTCAAATCTTAAGTTTAGCTGTTTTCTCAGCATTACTTGCCAATGTCTATATGATTATTTCCACTATATGTCAAAGTTTAAATAAGATAAAATTAGTATATCTTGTCTCTATAACGGGCTTTTTACTCAATGCTTTATTAGATGTTCCAATCATGTATTTATTTGAATATTTACATATTGAAGCTTTCTTAGGAAGTATTGTTGCTAGTATCATTGGTTTTTCATCAAGTATTTTAATTGGTTTAATATTCTTACATAAAAAAGAGGGTATAACCTATCAAGAAACTTTCAAAGTACTATCTAAAACTTTAATACCAGCAATAACTATGGTTTTAATATTAGCATTGTTTAACTACTTAATACCAATTGCTTGTACTTCTACTATAAAATGCTTACTAAAGATTGCTATTAATGCTATAATAGGTGGTATCATTTACATTGGTCTATCTTATAAATTGCATATCTTAGACGATATCTTTGGCTCCGTTATGTTAAATAAAATCATAAAAAAACTTACCCTAGGTAAGCTTGGTAATAATTAGACCATATACATTGAATTTGTAAAATTATAATCTGTACTATTTATACTAGTATTAGGGAGATTTGATCCCTCTAACTTAGATAAGCGATAATCTAATCTTTGAATTTCTCTTTCAAGTTTAGATATGCGCGATTCTAAATCATTAGTTGGATCATATCCTGTAAAGTTATTCATATTTTGTGGTTGCCCAGGCATTGGTGCATTAAAGGCACTATAGCCATATTGAGAAAAGAAACTATTTCTATCTTTTTTCATAAAAATCACTCCTATACTATTATATGAATAAAACTCTAATGTGTTAAAGGAGATATATTATGCGACTTAGAAATGTCAAAAATGCTATCGAAATTGTCAATAATTCAGCATATATCATAAAAGATGAAAAAGAAAATAGGGGGAATTATCAAGCTATCTTTGCTAATGATAATCCTATTCATATCGAAATTGGTATGGGAAAAGGCGATTTTATCATTGGTATGGCCGAAAAATATCCTGATATCAATTTTATTGGTATTGAAAAGTATGAATCAGTTATGGTTCGTGCCATTCAAAAACTCGAAGACACGAATATTCCTAATTTGCGCTTAATAAGAATGGATGCGGCCGAAATAGCGGATGTATTTGATCAGGAGATTGACACAATATATTTAAACTTCTCCGATCCCTGGCCTAAAGCTCGTCATGCCAAAAGACGCCTTACTAGTCCTTTATTTTTATCAACATATGAAACTATCTTTAAAGGAAATCCTCATATTATTCAAAAGACTGATAATATCGGTTTATTCGGCTATTCTTTAAGTAGTTTGTCGCAAAATGGGTATACCTTAGAGGAAGTATCTCTTGATCTTGCTAATACTGATATTCCTAATGTTTGTACCGAATATGAAAAGAAATTTATGGCATTAGGTACAAAAATTAACTATTGCAATGCTGTAAAGTATGAAAAAAAATAATTAAATCATTGTTAAACTTCAATTGATACATGTTATAATTTTAATAATAGGAGTGATGTTGATAATTAGTTGTTTCAAAAAAACATTTAATTTGCTATAATATATATGAAAAAGTAGGTGTAAAATGAAGAAGGTTATACTAATGATTTTGATTTGTGGCTTCTTAACTGGATGTGTATCAATTCACGATGCTAGTATAGATGACCTTGTAGCTACTACTATTAATAGTAAATTTTCCTTATACAACCATGTAAACCGTGGATTTAAATATTATTTACCACGTGAACTTGTTATAAGCAAAAGTGATGAATATAATGAAATAATTAAGAGTAAATATTATGACTATTATCTATACGTTGATTTAGTAAGATATTTTAATAATGATTCCGAAGAATATGAGGTAAATGACAAGATTTACTACAGTGTTATTTTAAATAAAGATGATAAAAAGGGCATTTTAAATATTACTGAATTAGAGGACAAAGAATATT
>CAMWQX010000071.1 GCA_947176475.1 uncultured Bacillota bacterium | reverse complement strand
GTATATTATAGAAGGGAAAAATCTTCTTAGAAAGGAGGAAGAAGTGGAAGATAAACCATTTATTACTTGTAGATATGATCGAGCATTTAAGGAAATATTTTTAAAGGAAGATAACAAAGATCTTTTAATCGAACTTTTACAAACATGTTTAGAAGAAAAAATAGAAGATGTGAATATTTTGAATGCAGAAGTGATAGAAGGAAATGTCAATGTAAAAAGAAAGGTATTAGATGTTTTGGTGGATAATGGTACTGAAAGAATAAATGTGGAGATAAATACAAATACGGATAAATATGTTATGGAAAGAAATATTGCGTATCTTTGTAATGTTCATTCCCATAATGTGTTGAGAGGAGAAAGTTATAGGTCAAATAAGAAAAGTGTACAGATAAACTTATCATATGGAATAAAAGATGAATATATAGTAAAAAGATGCAAGCTAATGGATGATAAGACGAGTGAAATATTGTCGGATAATTTAGTATTATATATCTTTAATATGGACAAGATAAGGGATATTTGGTATTCTAAAGATGAAAAGTTGATAAATAAATATAAGTATCTAATAATGCTAGATTTAAGTGATAAAGAATTAGAAAAGTTGGCATTAAAAGATAAAAAGGTGGGAAAATATAATATGGAAATAAAGAGTGTAAATGTATCAGTTGGAATTAATGATTGGATCAGCGAAGAAGAAGATAAGCGAAGATGGAAGAATACATATATTGAAGAGGGTCTTCAACAAGGAATTGAGCAAGGAATTGAACAAGGAATTGAGAAAAACCAAAGAGAAATGATAATAAACCTTAATAATCTAGATACACCGCTAGAAATTATAGCTAAGGCAAGTAATTTATCATTAGAAGAAGTAAAAGAAATAATAAGTAAAGAAACGGAGTAATTTAGTTTTATATAAGAGATAGATGTTATCTCTTTTTTAGTGCATATTTTTACATAGAACATCAAAACTATAGATTATCGTTCATTAATTTTTATGTTATAATTTGACTAAGGTGATATTATGTATAAAATATTAAAAAATGAGTTAATTGGCGAAAATATTTTTGAGTTAGACGTCTATGCTCCGTTAGTTGTTAATAAGTGTTTGCCGGGACAATTTGTTATTGTTATGGCTTATGAAACAAGTGAAAGAATTCCTTTAACAATTTATGATTATGATAAAAGTACGGGAATATTAAAGATGATTTATCAGGTTGTTGGGGCATCAACTAAAGAATTAGTCGATTTGGATGATGAAATTTATAGTGTGGTTGGGCCATTAGGTAATCCATCAGAGCTTGTAATGAATATTGATGAGTGGAAGGAAAAAAAGGTTATATTTGTAGCTGGAGGTGTTGGTATTGCACCAGTTTATCCCCAAATTAAATATTTAAAAGAACACAATGTTAAGGTTGATTGTATATATGGCGTTAAAAATGAAAAATATTTAATTTTAGAAGAGAAAATGAAAAATATATGCGACAACTTTTATATTGCAACGGATGATGGATCTAAAGGTTATCATGGGTTGGTAACAGATTGTTTAAAAAGTTTAGATAAGCATTATGATAAATGTGTTGCGATTGGACCAGTAGTGATGATGAAGTATGTTTCAATGCTTACTAAGGATTTAAATATACCAACGATAGTTAGTATGAATCCGATAATGGTTGATGGAACAGGTATGTGTGGGGCTTGTCGTTTGATAGTCGATGGCAATGTTAAATTTGCCTGTGTAGATGGCCCAGAGTTTGATGGACATAAAGTGGATTTTGATGCAGCGATTAAGAGAATGAATATATATAAAACTTTTGAAGGAAGAAAATATTTAGAAAGATGCGAAGGAAGCATGCATCATGGAAATTGTGGAAATTGTGGTGATAAATAATGGAAAGAACACAGATGCGTTTATTAGATAAGAAGGAAAGAATAGGTAGTTTTTCCGAAGTTGCTTTGGGGTATAATGATGAAGAGGCCTTGAATGAAGCTTCAAGATGTTTACAATGTGCTAATCCTCAATGTGTTAAAGGATGCCCAGTAGAGGTTAGAATACCAGAATTTATTGCATCTATTTTAAATGGAGATGTGGAGAACGCTTACAAAATAATAAGATTTTCTTCCGCATTACCAGCTGTCTGTGGACGTGTTTGCCCCCAAGAAAAACAATGTGAAAGCAAGTGTATTAGAGGATATAAGGGGGAAGCAATTGCGATTGGAGCATTGGAACGTTATGTAGCCGATTATGCATTAAAAAATAAGTTAACTTCCTTAAAAGCAAAGACTAAGAATGGCAAAAAGGTGGCTATTATTGGTTCTGGTCCTTCAGGTCTTACTTGTGCTGGGGAATTGGCTAAAGAAGGATATGAAGTAACAGTATATGAAGCATTACATAAAGCTGGAGGTGTTTTGGTTTATGGGATACCTGAGTTTCGCCTTCCGAAAAAAATTGTTGAACAAGAAATAAATGCTTTAAAAGCTTTAGGTGTTGAATTTGTCTTAAATGCGCCGATTGGGAAATGCATGACGATTGAAGATTTAAAAAGGGAATATGATGCTATATATATTGCGAGTGGAGCAGGATTACCAAAGTTTATGGGAATAGAAAATGAAAATGCCAATGGTGTTTTCTCGGCCAATGAGGTGTTAACACGCATTAATCTAATGGGAAGTTTTAAGGAGGATGCCAATACACCAATATATTTGGGAGATAATATTGTCGTTGTTGGTGGTGGTAATGTTGCATGTGATGCCGCAAGATCTTTAAGAAGGTTTGGCAAGAAAGTAACCCTTATGTATCGCAGGACGAAAGCAGAACTTCCCGCTCGAGAGGCTGAAGTAGAACATTTATTAGAAGAAGGTATAGAATTATTAGAACTTACTAATCCCGTTAAAGTCCTTGTTGATGAGGATTTTAATGTTGTAGGTTTAGAAGTGAAGAAAATGGAACTTACAGAAAAAGATGAAAGTGGAAGAAGAGGCGTAAGAGAAATAGAAGGATCAAATTCTAACTTTGATTGTGATATGGTTGTTATGGCTTTAGGGACAAGTCCGAATCCTTTATCAACGATAGAATCAAGCGTTAAAAAAGATAATAAAGGTTTAATAATCGTTGAGGGAACGAAAACAAGTGATGATAAAGTGTTTGCTGGGGGAGATGCTGTGACTGGAGCGGCAACAGTAATATTGGCTATGGAAGCCGGGAAAAAAGCAGCGCGAGAAATAGTTGAAAATGATATTTAGAATATAGTATAATAGCCTTAGGTGATATTATGAAGAAATATGCAGGTTTAATAATTATAGTTGTTGTAATTATATTATTACTTATCTTCTTCTTATGTGTAAGTAAGAGTGGAGATACAACGGGAAAAGGAGGAAATTACTTGAGTGGTAAACATCATATCGTAATTGATATAAGAAATTATGGAAAGATTGAAGCTGAATTGGATGCCGATCAAGCACCAATTACGGTAACTAATTTTATCAAGTTAGCAGAAAGTGGGTTCTATGATGGTCTTACATTCCATCGTATAATGAAGGGATTTATGATGCAGGGTGGAGATCCTGAAGGTACAGGAAATGGTGGAGCTAAAGAGAAAATTAAAGGTGAATTTGCTAGCAATGGTATAGATAATAATATTTCTCATAGTCGTGGCACATTATCAATGGCTCGTGCTAAAGATAATAATTCCGCTAGTAGTCAATTCTTTATTGTTCATGAGGATTCATACTTCTTAGATGGTGATTATGCAGGGTTTGGACACGTAACAAGTGGTATGGAAGTTGTCGATAAAATTTGTGAAAGTGCAAAACCAGTTGATAAGAATGGTAAAATACCAGCTGATGAACAACCAGTGATTGATTCAATTACAGTAGTTGATTAACATAGTCTTATGACTATGTTTTTTAATGGTTTTATGTTATAATGTGATAGTGATTATTATGAAAAAGATATTAAACAAAACGATTTTAACCTATTTATTAATGTTTGCTTCATTGTTCATATTGAGTCTTTTTATGGATGTTTTTGCAACATCGTTGATTGATTTAAACTCATATGGCTTTGGAAAATTCCGCTACAGTTTGTTATGGTTGGGTTTTTCAATGTCGTGGATATTGATATTTTTAAGTATAATGCCACTTTTTAAGAAAAAGCATAGACTTATATATTATTATGTATTAAATGTGATATGGATAGCGGTATTTGTTACTCAAATATGTTATGTTGGACAATTGGGAAAATTTATGATATTTTCGGATTTATTTGTTGCAGGGGAAGGATTACAATATATTAAAACAGTACTAATTCACTTAAATCCGGGAATGGTTATAACAGCCCTTTTATCAGTAGGATGTATGGTTGGTGTATATTTTTTAAACAAGGGAGTAGAAGAGAAAGAATATAAGAATAAAAAAGTTATATTCATTATTTTGATTGCTATTGGTTTAACTATTAGAATGATTAGTTATCTATCTTTAGGAAGTGTAGCAACACCAAATACATGGAAAGAAAATTATAATGCTAAGAGTATCTATTCGAATTTTACCAATCCAAATACCAGTATGTATATAACGGGGTTATATGAATATTCCATAAGAAGTGTATATAAACATTTTTATAATTTAATAACTCTTGATAAGACAGCTTTAAAAAAAGAGATAGATCATTATGATAGTATCTATGGTATTAATTATAGTACGAATGATTATACAGGAATATTTAAAGGCAAAAATGTTGTTTATATTATGATGGAAAGTATAGATTCGTGGATAATTGATGATGATACGATGCCGAATTTAAAACACTTACAAGAAACAGGAATGAATTTTACTAATAGATATTCTCCTTTCTTTAATGGGGGGCAGACGATTAATTCGGAATTTGCTTTGAATACGGGATTATATGCTATTAGTAGCAGAGATACCATTTATGATATGGATGATATTGATTATAACTACAGTTTAGCCAATATATTAAAGAGTAATGGGTATAGTGCTAATAGTTTCCATGCTAATGCTGGTTCATTTTATAATCGCAGTAGTTTTCATAAAAGATTAGGTTATATGCATCATTATGCGGCTTTAGATATGCAAAAAGCGGGAATGCTAAATGAGGATAAAAATTATTATGCCGATACGGAATTATTTGGTGATGATGATATATATAAACTTATGACGAGCGATGAACCTTTCTTGGCTTTCTTTACAACTTATTCTGCACATTTAGAGTATACAGCATCAAATAAGGTTTATAAGACAATAAAACATCCATATGATGTAGATAAATATAATGAAGAAGAGTTGATATATCGCACTTTAGCTCATGATACGGATACGGCTATTAAGAGTTTAATTGATAAACTGGAGAAACATGGGATACTTGATAATACCGTTTTGGTTTTAGTAAGTGATCATTATGTTTATGGATATAGTGATGCCGATTATGTGGCTTTAAAGAAAAATGTTTTAAATGATCAAAAAGAATTACAAAACACACCATTTATTATTTGGACTAAGGATATGGAAAGTAAGACAATTGATAAAATATTAGATACAGCGGATATCCTACCAACAGTTTTAAATATGTTAGGGATAGCATATAATCCAAATAAATATATGGGAACAGATATCTTTAGTGATCATGCTGATGACTTTGTGTGGTTTTCGGATGGTTCATTTATAAAGAGCAAAGATTGTACATTATCAGATGAAGCAATATTAACAAAATCTAATTATAATATAAAGAAAAATAAAGATATTTTGTTAACCAATTATTATGGTAATTAGTATTGCTAAAAGATAATTGTTATGTTAAAATACCCCTTAATTACGTGGGGTGTTTTTTGATGGAGGATTTCCTAAGGAGTAATGAAGAATTTTTAATTAAAGAATTGGAGAGTAGAAGTATTCCTTTAAGTGAAGATGCCAAGAAAATTGCGGAGTTTACAATTAATCCAACGGATGAATTTAAAGAGATAGATGGAGTGTATTATTATCCTTATTATGATGGGTATATACCTTTTAGGCTACTCAGTGATGGAAAAGTTACAGAAATTGAAATAGAAATATTAAGAAGTGCGAAAAGAGAAAATTGTGAAACTTCAAGATCACTTAGAATAGCAGCTTCTCATCTTTTACCCGATGCCATATATATGGTGGTTTTGAGTGACTCAGTAAAATCATTAGTAAAATATTATCAAGATGGATGCGAATATATTATTGATTATTGTCATAATGTCATTATGAAAAGGGAAGATTATAAAAAGATATTTCCTTATGAAGTTATAGAAGAGATAGATCAAGAGAATTTATCCTATTGTT
>CAMWQX010000070.1 GCA_947176475.1 uncultured Bacillota bacterium | reverse complement strand
CTATTAATATTAAAAAAATCGTAATAAGCATTATCAAAATTCTTGCTTATAATAATTTTTCCATTTTTATCACACGAGATTAAATTTCCAATTAAATAATTTCTTACTTTTCTTCTTTTATCATCTTCTCAACAGCTATGCCTATTGCTTTACCTAAATTACAAGGCACAGCATTACCAATTTGCGTTAATTGCCATTTTTTAGATCCTTGAAAAACAAAATCATCTGGAAAAGATTGAAGTCTAGCCAATTCTCTAACAGTAAGTACCCTTGGTAAGATCGGATGAATATTAACTGCTCCATGATTTTCCTTTACAGTACAAGACGGCTTATTCCAAGGACACTTTTTCCAAGAGTCAGAATAATTACTATATAAACTTTCGCCCTCTTTAACAGCCATCAATTTTTTCTTCATTTCATTCGAATGATTAGTAGGAACATGATTAAATAAAGCATCAGTTTTATGACTCATCAAATCCTCAATGGCTTCTTTAGTTGTAACATATTTTTTTTCCGACAATATAGGTTTTGGATGATAATTTTCACATCCTATTCTATTACCAATAAATATTACACGCTTTCTAGTTTGAGGAGTATAATAATCAGCAGCATTTAAAACTGTGACATTTATCTTATAGCCTATTTTCTCAAAATCATTGATAATTTTTTCTTCTACTTTTCCACCAAGCATCGATCTTAGACCAGGGACATTCTCCATAACCACTACTTTTGGTCTTAAATGATCGACAATTTCCAACATATCCAAATATAAAGTATTTCTGTCATCAGTAACTATTCTGTTACCAGCCATACTAAAACCTTGGCAAGGAAAGCCGCCAACAATTAAATCAACATTTTTTCCCCAAACACTGTCATAAAGGTGTCTTTTAACATTAGCATCCCTAATATCACGACTTTCTACATTCTCTTCAAAACCTTTTTTATCAACAAAATTATATTTATAAGTAGCAACTGCCTGCTCCATAATTTCTACACTACCAATGGGATTCCAACCAGCCATTACTAAACCACACGATAATCCTCCCGCTCCAGAAAATAAATCAATAAAATTCAATCCATTACGTTGATCTTTATTTTTCCATCCATCAATATTCCATTTATCGGATATATCAACATAATTAACTTTCTTAGAATTTGTATTAAAATAATCAACTTCATCAAAAATTGATTTTTTTAAAATACCTTTTGTATAAACATCATACCATTTATTAAAATCTTCAATTGATATTCTGTACTTATTATTTATCTTTGAAGCCTTCAAATTTCCTTCAGCAATTTGCCTTCTTATTGTTTTTATACTTTTATTCGTTTTATTAGCTACATCTTCAACTGTTAATATTTGCACAATTATTCCTCCTGTCCACTGTACATGATAATTATACATGATAAGTGGACAATAGTCAATATTGATTTATTTTATTTTTCTTTTTCCAATAATTCAATAAGATTTTTCATATCAAATCTAAATTTCAGAGAATTCCTACCTTTATGAACTTGAAATTCACCGATAGTTATACCATCATATTTGACAGTAGTACTCTCATTCCAATTTTTCTCATCTCTGGTAAATTTAAACTTACCTGCTTTAAAAACAAAATTCAAATCTTTTGTTAATATTTTATATTTAAATTTCTTACCATTTTTGTAAATCCATAATAAATAATCACAATCAAGTAAATACTTTAAGTATTCATTCATTAACTTATCAGTTGAATTAATAGCCAATTTTTTAAATGAACTACTATCAAATTCATCTAAATTTTCTATTAAATAAGCAAAATGATTTTTAAATGTTTCAATACTAGGCTGTCCAATTTCGGGAGGGCAGACCTTTCCTTTAATATTAGTTTTTAACGATAAATCATTATTATATTCTAATAAAAAATCAACTGGAGATTTACTTCTTCCACCACGAGCACCCGTCTTATTACCAACATACTCAATCGGTTTTGGCATATTTTTAAAAGCATCTTTAATAACATTTTTTGCATCCTTTTCTATAGATTTATCTGATCTCTTTTCCAAATGATCTGGCCTCTCCAAATTATACATTTTACAAATTGCGTTCTCTATAGAAATCCCAACAGTCTCATTATTTATCTCTTTTTTCTTAAAGAATCCTTCCAATATATCTAATATAAATCTAAACTTAAAGGTTCGTTTCTTGTGAACTTGAACTTCTGCTATACTAACATTCTCATACTTAATAGATATACTTTCATTCCAATCTTCTATTTTACTTTTTGTAAATGAAAAGCTTTCCTTTTCCCATAACATATCTGGTTTTTCCCCACGATAAATTAATTTGTAACCATATTGACCATTATCCATAAATATCCATAGCAAAATGTCTGATAAAAATAAATAATCGATAAATATTGGTATTACCTTCTCTACATTATTCCATACTAAATCTTTTATATCTTTTGGATTTTCTATTTTATTTTCAACTAAATGATTAAAATGAATATTTAATTTTTCATAACCTGCCTGACCAATTATTTGTGGGGCAACCTTACCTCTTTTCTTAGACTTAGTTGTCTTTACAGAAAGGGTCATTCCATTGCTCAACAAAAAATTATGAGGATTACTATTATCTTCAAATTCGCTTGTACGTTCAAAACTTAAACATTTAACAGGATTTGCTCCTATTTCATTAAAAATATCTGGAAATAACAATCTTACTCCATCGTACTGCGAATCATAATTTGCATCATACTGATTCTCCGCCCATTCGTTTGTTTCAAGGTTATATTCTTCACAAATTAATTTTTGCACTGTCATACCAAAAGCTGAATTATTGTTTCTTTTCTTCATATTCTCTCTCTCCATTTATTATTGTAGCATAAAATCTGTTTTTTTTAATGTATATTATATTTCTAAACTCTCAATCATTTTCTCATCATACTTTTTCAGGCGTTTAAAAGGAAGTTTTGATAAATCGCATACTATTATTTTGGGTAATTCTATTTTTTCCAATGAATCAAAATGTTTGTATGGAGTAAACCAAATTAAATAATCAATATCTGAATCTTTAACGCACTCTAAGAAATTATAATCGTTCCACCAAAAATGAGGCAGACCAAATTTGCATTGATTAGGAGCTGTAAATTTTTCAAAATTGGAATCAAGATTTTCAAAATAAGGAGAAGATTCATCAAATATTAAAAAAACAGTTTCAAAACCACTATGATTTTCCTTATATAAGGATATCTTTTCAATATGCTTTGTTACAACTCTCCTAAAATTATTAACATAAAAATCATAATTATGATCTTCATAGCCTCTAAGATCTGTATCGGGATTAACAAATATTCCCCCATTACAAAAAGCTTCTTTCATATAAGAATTATTTGCAATTAAATCTTTTATAACTTTACTTTCTCTCTGATTATGTGGATTTATAACCCTGCCTTTATTGTCAACATATGCATGATCATCAATCCTCATAACATCCATCATTACTTTTATCCTTTCATAAAAAAATAAGGAGGTAATTATAATATGAAACTTTACATAATGATATGAATAAAATAATTTAGATGATACATTTTAAAAAATGTGGTATAATAAAAATAACTTGGAGGGATTATTATGAATACCAAATTACAAAAGGAAATTAAAGAGTTGTTAAAAAAACTAGAAATTATTAATGATACTAATGAAACTAAGATGACTAACAAAAAAAGTCTACATGATTACAAATTGCAAACTAAATTTCCCACAAAATTTTCTAACGGAGATTTAACTATAACCAATTCAACAAAATAAAAGTGCTTTCGCACTTTTTATTTTGCTGAATTAAATGTATAAATCATTGTCCCTTCTTCATTATTTTCTATTATTTTGACAGCCGTAGGGGAACTATTAAAAGTTAGAGTCATAGCATGATGCACGCTTAAAACTTTATCTTGGAGTTCTTGATCATCTTCTAGTCTTTCTATTTTGAGTCCTAAATTAGAACAAAAATCAACATCAAGATGACGACCATGAGACTTAGAATTTTTATTTTCATTTAAAGCTTTTACTATTTTATCTATCACCTTTTTATCTTCTGGATTTCTTTCATCAAACATACAAGTACCAAGCCACTCTTTAACTAACACTTCTGATAATTCAATTGAACTAATAGCTATATCTAAAAATGCCGCTGGATATTTTTCGAGTTGAATTTTCCAATACATAAATGTGTTTGGATCCTTAGTGACTTCATCTTTGGCTTGTTCAAATTCTTTTTTTATGCTATATGCGGGTATACCATTAAATTGAGGGTCAATAGGTCCTAGACTAGAATGTTTTCCCATAATAATACACTTGCCACTACAAGCAATCATTGTTCCAGCAGACATAGCCATATGAGGAACTATAATTCTAATATCATTATTAAATTTTTTTCTAAGATATTTTACAATAGATTCCGCCGCAGTTGGATTTCCTCCTGGCGTATGAAGTATTAAATCTAAACCTTTACTATAATCCAATCCTTTAACTGCTTCCATAAAGCCCGTCATATCTGAATCATTTATATCAGTATTGGGCGCTTCTTGTTTAATTAACCACCCAGAATAATATACTATTGTATTTCTTTTTGTATAATCTGAAAGCTCCCGTATGTACTTTTTTCTAATAATATCTAAAGGTCCAGAAGCTGAACTAATTTCCTTTAAAATATCCGCAATATTTGCCATAATTCCTCCCAAGTTTTAATTATTTTTCATATAATATTCATTGTACATAAATATAATTTCATATGCTTACACAATATATTTACATTAATTAGATATAAATATAGAACTCAATTATATTATAGCTTGCAGTAATAAAATCAACTATCCGCAAAACACCAAATATAACTTATATTACCATTATTCCATATTTTTCATAATATCTTCAAGTTCCTTAATTCTGCTTGCTTTAATAACAACACCTAAATTAGTAGGTATAGGAACTTTTGATTGCGGTTTTATTGGAATATTTTCAAACACAATATTTCCTACAGCATTATATTTAGGTCCTGCATAAAGAACACCCAACAATCTACAACGATCCCCAACATATACATTGTGCCCAACAGTATAAGTAGACTCATTACATAAGAAAACAGGAGAACCGCTGGAACCTGGGAAACATGAAATATCTACTAAAAACTCCTTTTTTCCCTCATAATCATATTTCATATGAGTAGCAGTAATTCCTTTTCTAACAATCGGTTTATTATTATATGAATCCTCTAACCCAATGGGATAACCTACCATAACGACATCTTCAATTGCTGAGCAACCTTTTATTTCTTCATCATCAATTAACAAATCTGTTCCAAAATGTCCCCTAAAAAGATGTACATTATTACTTTTAGTAAAGTTATCTACCGATGAAATAGAAATCGCACACAAATCAACATTATCATCTGGGTGTTTAATTATTTTCCAATTTTTAAAAGTAATTTCAAATCTTTCTTGATCCAAAGGAGTATTATCTTCTGTAGATTTACAAACAGAATAAATGATTTTCTTTGCTCCTTCCACAACATGTTTATTAGTAATAATAACCGGTTGACACTGATTATTCTCTTTATCAATATTAAAACTCATAAAAAATCCGGTTCCTGTTGCACATGTGTCGTCATCTAAAACAGAAATGATTTTTGTTGTACAGTAAATTAATTGTTCTGATATTCTCATTATTTTCACCTCTTATTTTAATTTTACTTGTTTCTAACCTTAACATTAATATATAGCTTATTCATTAATTCATTAAATACCATTTCATCATTTTTGTATTTTTCTTTCAATATCAAATAAGCCATTAATAAATACGCAACTCTATGCTTGCCTTCTAATATATAATACTCCCCTTCTAATTCTGCCACTTCAATATCAAAATCTAAATTTTTAATATAATTAATATTTTCCATTATATCTCTACTTAAATGATCCAAATGTATTTCAGAATAACCCGCTTCCTTATTGTAAAAATACATCTAGATATGTATGTATGTACACCTATTAAATTATCAAAAGCAATTGGATTATTAAAAACTAAATCTTTTTCATACACGTCATTAGAATTGCCTAAAAATTCCATAGAACCACATTTTTTGTAAAAAGAATCTCTATCTAATATAATTGTGTAAAAAGAATCTAGAAATTTATTGATATCTATTCCATTATTTGCAAAAAAATCAGCAACCTCCTCACATATAGGACAATTTCCAATCTCCGCTTTTCCTAATTCATATTCCTTTTTTTTAAACATAACTATCCCCCATACATTTACTTATTCATTTTCATAAAATAACTCATTGAT
>CAMWQX010000069.1 GCA_947176475.1 uncultured Bacillota bacterium | reverse complement strand
GGTATTATCATGGATAATTTAATTAATGAAACTAATGAACGTATTCAACAAATAATTGATAATCTAGAAACTATTAAAGTTGAATACGAAAGAAAAATTGAGGAAGCTTCTAAACAATTTGATATTGAGGTAGCTAAATCAAAGAAATATAAAGAGGACTTTTTCACTGCTAAAGCTAAAATTGATAAAATGAATAAAGATATAGCAGGATTTGAAGAGGACTATAAAAATCTAGTAGATAAATTTAAAGATGATGAACTTGCTAATATTCTAATTGCTGCTAATAAGGAAATATCTTCTAAAGTTGATGAAAGAAAGAGAAAGATATTAAAAGATCGTGCAGCCATGAATGAAGTTGTTCAGAAAGCTGAAAGTGTTAAGAATAAGATGATTAAACTTACAGCAGAAAAGAAAGCTTTGGAAAGTTGTTTAACAAAGATATTAGATTCATATAATTATTACACTAATGCATTAGCTCCAATAATTGAATTTGCCAATGAACATCGTGATAATTTATGTCAAAGTTACTCTCCTTCTGTTACTTTCTCTCAACCAGTGATAACTGATAATACTTCATTAAAGGACGTTAGCATAGATGAATCATTATTGGATGAAAGCATTCTAGATGATTCTATATTACTTGATTATCGTGAAATAAGTGAAGCGTTAAAAGATTCAGGTAGTGATGATGATGATGACTCTAGTTTAGATTTAGATGTTGATTTATTTAGCTTAGATACACCAGTTAAAGAAGAAGTAAAAGTAGCAGAAAAGAAAGAAATAGCAAAGCCTCGTAAAGACAGTGAGGAAGTGGCTCTTGTTGTAGAAAAGGTTCGTTCTTCTAAATTACCTGAAGAACCAGTTAAGGTTGAACAAGTTTCAGAAGAACCAGTTAAAGAGGAGCCTGTTAAAGTTGAATCAGTTAAAGAAGATTTAGATGATTCTATTGTTATTGAAGATTTTATTAGTAATGCAAATGATATAGTAATTGAAGAAGAAAAAAATGAGTTAGATACTCCTGTTACTATAGAAGAGGATACTGATGCATTTGATTTTGATAGCGATATCAATTTAGAAAATATTATTAATTCTGATGATTCATTAGAATAAAAATAAAACATATTCAAACGAATATGTTTTTTTAATTTAAGAATTTGTCATTTATGATATTTGTATAATCATAATCATTCATACGGATACATTTTAATTTAGTATCGCTTACACGTATTTCGATATAATTAACATTCTTTATTAGATGATTTACTCCATCAACTAGAAGCATAATATCTGTTGTTCTATTAGTAGGAACTAATTTTATAATACGATCTTCAGGAAGAACTATAGGATTACTAATAGTTCGATAGATATTATTATTAATAGGAGCAATTGGTGTTACCTGAAGAGTGTGAATGCCATTGAATATTATGGCACCATTACAGCTCATATTGTATGCCGTTGAGCCGCTTGGAGTAGAAACCATTAATCCATCTCCAACGAACTTTTCTAAAAATGTTCCATTGATAAAAACGTCTAAATAAGCGGTACTAAGATTCATATCGCGAATAACTGTTTCATTCAAGCATTTAAAATAGTAAGCTTCATCTTTAGTTACTATTTTTATATTTTCAAAACTTATTAATTCTTCCTTATAACTTTCATCTTTCAAATTTTGAATAAAACTGCTAAGTTCTGTAGGTTTTATCTCTTGTAAGAAGCCAAGAGTTCCATTGTTGATTCCGATATAGCGGATATTGGTGTTGAAATCATTAGAATTTACCATGTGAAGAAACGAGCCGTCTCCGCCAATAGCAATGACTAGATCATAATCACTTTCGACAAGAGAAAATCCATTATTCTTTAATTCATCTTTTAGGATATCCGCAATGAAAAGAGAATCATTATTCTTATTGGGAAATAATTTAATCTTCATAAGCATCTTTTTCCCATCTTGCAAATATTCCACATGGCAATACTAAATCACTATCTTTCATAGCAAGGCCCACCTCATCAGAACTAATAAATCCTGGATGTTCCTTGTTAACTGTAAGTTTTAAAATATCAGATAGAACATTCATCGATAATCCCGTTGTATAGGAATTGATTAAAAACATAAGAGGATCATCATTTAAAATTTTAGTGCATAATTCAACTAAATTATAAAGATCTGTTTCAATATTCCAAATTTCTTTGTTGCTTCCCCTACCAAATGATGGAGGGTCCATAATAATCATATCGTATTTATTACCTCTGCGAATTTCTCTTTCAACGAATTTAACAACATCATCAACAATAAAACGAATTGGTCTACTTTCAAGATGTGATGAATGAACATTCTCTTTAGCCCAATCAACCATTCCACGGGATGAGTCAACATGCACGACACTAGCTCCCGCAGAAAGAGCAGCAACGCTTGCGCCTCCAGTATAAGCAAATAGGTTTAAAACCTTAACTTCACGATTAGCGTTTTTGATCTTTTCGCGAATAATATTCCAGTTATAAGCTTGTTCAGGAAATAATCCGGTATGTTTAAATCCCATTAATTTTAAATTGAATGTTAAATCGTTCCATTTAACTTGCCAGCTTGTTGGCATGCTTTTGTTATAAATATGCCACTCTCCGCCTCCCGATGAACTTCTTTGATATTTAGCATCGACACTGTCCCATAAAGATGGTCGTGTTTTATAGGACCAAATGATTTGAGGATCTGGTCTTGAAAGGATGACTTCATTCCATCTTTCAAGTTTTTGACCACTTGCCATATCTAATATTTCATAGTCTTTAAAATCTTCTACTATTTTCATAATAATCACCTATTTTAATTTAATTTTATGCAAAAATCTTTTGGACTTTAACATAGTTTTAATGGATACGTTAAAGATTCTTAAAATTCCCATAATGGTTATAAAGAAACCTAACATCATCGTTTGAAGGAAGGAAGAACCAAAAAGGTTTAAAGCTGTTATTAGCCCAACAATGAAGAAGATAGCTAGGCATAAACCTTCAATATAATAATAAGCATCTTTGCGGTCATGATAATAATCAACTGTGAATAATTTAACTGCTGTTATCATAAAAACAAAAATGGCAAAACTTATCATAAATGATCTAGCAGTATAATTAGATAAAATGATATTTAATAGACCAATTATACTACCAGAAATACACTTATATATGGATTCGTTATTAGGGTTGCTTCCAAGTGTTAGAAATTCTCCTAAATTAACTGTGGCATAGATAATAGAAAAACTTATAAATAAGTTATTTATTTCAATATTATCCATCATATCAATCCCATAATATGTTGGCAAGGAAATATAAGTTATACCTAGTAAAAATATGATAGTTGCACCAATAATGCTTATTATAAATCGCTTTTTATTCTTTGTCATAAAATATCCACCATTCTATAAATTAATAGTACTTTAATGAGGTAAAAAAGTCAATATTTGTTGTATTTTAGTTTGTTTAATTATACAATATAGGTGAAAGGAGAATTAAGCATGGAATTTGTATTTTGGGTTATATTTATTTTGGTAATTTGTGTTCTATTAAGTTCAATTAGACAAATAGATGAATATGAAAGAGGTATACTTTTCCAATTTGGTAAATTTAAAAAACTTATGAATCCTGGATGGAATGTTGTTTTACCAATTATTCAATCTTATCAAAAAGTGGATATTAGAACAAAAGCTGTAGATGTTCCTGAACAAGATGCCATTACTAAAGATAATGTTACAATTAGAATCAATGCCGTTATCTATTATAAAGTATTTGATGCATCTAAAGCAATTATTGCCGTTGAGAATTTCCGCTATGCGGTTTCCCAACTTGCACAAACAACAATGCGTAATACCGTTGGAGCTGTTTCTTTAGATGAACTATTATCAGAAAGAGAAAAAATTTCGGAAGAAATTTGTACAATTATTGATAAAGCAACAGATCCATGGGGAATAAAAGTTGAAAACGTTGAACTTAAAGATGTAAAATTACCAGAAGAAATGCAAAGAGTTATTGCTAAGATTGCTGAAGCTGAAAGAGAAAAACAAGCAGTTATTACTAAATCAACTGGTGAAAAAGAAGCTGCTGAGAACTTAGCTAAAGCAGCAGAAATTATGGCTTCATCACCTGGAGCTCTTCATTTAAGAACTTTAGCAACACTTAATGATATTTCATCTGATCAATCTAACACAATTATTTTTGCCGTACCAATCGAAGTATTAAGTGCTTTTGGTAAAGATAATATGCAAAAGGTTGTAGAAAAAGTTACTAAGAAATAACCAAAGTAAAACGTCTAAATTAGACGTTTTTTCTTTTGATCCATTTTATTAAGTTCAGCAAACATGGCTTTAATACCAGCATTTATCTCTTTTTTAGCTTCAGGTGTTGAATGATAATAAGTAGCTCCTGCCATTATAAGAGTACTATAGGCAGCACCCCTTTTAATCATTTCTGATAATTTTAGAGAAGTCTCATTTTGAGAGTATAATTTATAAACTAAATACATTGTCCTGTTAAAATTGGCATCATTAAGAAATTCTTTAAAGACGGCAAGGGTATATTCATCTTCATCATCTTTCATTCCCTCTTCCCACCAAGAAAGTAATAATTCTCTTTTTCTTTCGATAGAAAGGTCATCTTCCAGTTGATCTTTTTCATAGCGTGCTAAAGTATCATAGCTTAGTTGTAATTTAAAAGTTGGAAGAACACGTCTTTTCATAACTTTTAGATATTCTTCTTCATCATAATATTCTAAGGATTCAGGGTCCTCGTTTAAAAGAGCAATTATATCAATGTTAAAGTATGTTTCTTCATAACGGAATGTTAAATTCTCTTCGAAGACCTCTGCGGCTATGGCAAAAGCAATAAGTTCATCTAATAATTCCAAGTCAAAAACAGTAGCAATTTCTAACCATATTGAACCTTCTGCATCTTTTAATAGGCCCTGATAATTAATAACACGATGATTTAAATCAAAATTTTCTCTAAAAAAGGCATTTATTGATTCATAATCTTCAGCAATTTTTTCTTTATCAAAAGTATGATAACTTAAAAACCCTAAAGCGTTGATTCCCTCTTTAGTAGTCTTATATTTGTTAATCATGGCTTGGATATCCATTTTAATCATATATTGCCCCTCTTTCAAATTATCCTATATATTATCACACTCGCACACTTTCGTCAAATATGCTATAATGAATTTAGGTGATAATATGGAACTAAAAGAAGGCATGATTTGCAAACATTTTAAAGGCGAAACATTAGTAGAAAAGAATATTTATCAAATACTTGCTGTTAACGTTTCCTATATGGGAGAAAATAGCATTGATTTAAGCAATATAGTTATCTATAAGTCACTTTTTCAAGATGGTAAAGTTTTTGCTCGAGAGTATGATGATTTAGTATGTGAGTTAACGGATGAACAAAAAGAGATGTATCATCAAATTCAGAGAGTTGAGCCTCTAAGTGATGATGAATTATTGCAAATCAATGATGAAGAATTTAAAGATAAGAAACTTGCATATATTGAGGAAAAGTATGGCACTAAAAAAACGGTTTAACCGTTTTTTTATTTGTAATTATTTAATATTACACTATTTTCTAATTCTGGATATTGCTTAATCAATTCCGCTTTTATAGCAAGAGCCTTTTTATAAAGATTAGGATATTGTTTTAAATCTTCATCAGTCTCTTCACTACACATACACCCAAATACTTCAGCACGATCTTCTATGGCATAAGTATAGGAATAATTAGAGACAAAGTAGACTTTATTATTAGAAGTCATAAATGGCGTATATTCATAATAACGATATCCATTATAGGCATCATAATAACTAAAATTACTAGGATTTAAGTTATTCCAATTAGTGAATATCTTTTTCTTTTTATTTTTTAAATTATTTTCCATAGCATGCATCAATTCATGACAAACAGAATTTTCGAATTCCGAATAAAAAGAATCAAGAACAATTGTATAGGAATAATCATGCATTAAGGTATAAGCAACAGGATTAGATGCCTGAATTGAAGAATCAGCAGGAGTTAATGTCCCAGATATATAAATATTTAAACCTTTATATGTATCATGCGTGAATTGATTAAAGAAGTGTTCTGGGAATTTATCTAAGATTTTCTCAACTTTTTTTATAGCCGATTTTATAACCCCATTATTATAGAGAGGTTGACTATAAAAATCGGGAAATGATATTTCTCCTTCATCTTTGATCTTAATATTAACATTATATTTTTCTTTGATGGCTTTAGTCATTTTTTCAATTTCTTGATTTTGCTTGATTAAGTAATCATAGATATTCATCTCTTTAAGTTTATGATTATTTATTTCAATTGCAACAAATTCTAGTTCCTCATCTAAAAAGGCTGTATAAAGTAATGCTCCATCTTTATAAGCAACGTTTGTTATTGGATATTTAATGTATGAAGAAACATCAAGAGAAGATACTTTCTTGTTGTTAATATTATAT
>CAMWQX010000068.1 GCA_947176475.1 uncultured Bacillota bacterium | reverse complement strand
CTAAAATAATCAGCTAAATCAAGTAATTCTTTTAAATTTTCCATTAAGTAATCAATAGGCATTAAGAAAATATCAATATCATCTTTTTGTACCCATTCATAAGTATAAGCATCTATCACATATTTTTCTGGATTATTTATAATATCATTGACCGTTGTAAATCTATCAACTTGATAAAATCATTCAATCAATTTAATTAAATGTTCATTACTTACTTGCTTAATAAATTCAAAAACATCAACAGTTATGCGATTAGTTTCATCAGTTTGGAAAAAATATCTTTTATAAAAATCATGTTCATTTATTTGAATAATTTCACTATTTTTTCCATGCATACCACTTTTTGTACCACTAAGTTCAACTAACTTTCCCTTACTATTATAATATTGCATAATAAACTCCCCTTTAAATGGGGTATATAATATCATAAATTACATAAATACACAAATTTTGGCAAGTTTTGTCGAATGGGTTGCAGTTATTTTTTTACTGTCTATAATATACAACTCGAGAGGCACGAAGATGCTTACCACTTACTACATCAAGCTAATTGTTCAGGGAGTTTTGGTTCTATTATTAATAAGTAGGTGGTTTTATGATTAAATTACCCATAAAAGATATAACTATTCTTTTACTAACGGTAATAATCTTTTATCTCCTTTTATGGAGATAAAAAAAGGCATCTTACTCACATTCTGAATAAGATGCTAAAACGTAAAACGTGGTAAGCATTAACTTGAAATGTAATGCCTCTCACACATTCATTATACCACTCCCAATATGTTAAAAGCAACAATATCAATTGTTGCTTTTAAAAACTATTTATTCTTATATCTAAATAATACAGAAGGTCTATGTCCTCCACCCGTACGCATTTTATCTGTCTTTTCCACTTTAGGTTCAATAATTCTTCTAAATGCTGGGTCTAATAACTTCTTATTTAGAATAACTTCATATACTTGTTGTAATTCTCCCAAAGTAAAGTATTCTGGCATCATATTAAATACGACATCGGTATATTCAATCTTATTTCTAAGTCTTTCAATACCTGATAATATTACTAAAGCATGGTCAAATGCGATTGTCTCATTCTTTATTATTTTAAAATCATATCTATCCGTTGTCTTTTCCCTTAAAGTTTTTTCAATTTCAAAAGAGAAATTCGTTACTCCATTATCTAAATAGACATGAACTATATTATTTTCCTCACTTATGCTTACATCAAACCAACTAGCTGCCTCACTCAAATTATTATCCAATCTCGCCTTATCAATTAGAGCCATATAAGATGTCGATATAACACGCATTCTTGGATCTCTTTTAACATCTCCATAAGTATATAATTGTTCTAAATAGATATTATCTAAATTAGTTTCATTTTTAAGTATTCTCCTTGGAGCATCATCCAAATTCTCATCATATCCGACAAATCCTCCTGGCAAACACCATTTATCCTTAAAAGGATAATTATCTCTCTTTACTAGTAACACTGACATATTTTTCTTATCAGTCTTGCGATAATTAGTACTAACTTCACTAGAAACACTTAAAATCAAAATATCTGTTGTTACTGATAATGTTTTAAAGTCTCCAGGATTATAAGCTTTCAAAAATTCTTCTTCACTCTTAAAAATTTCCATAATTCTTCATTCCTTTGATACCTATATCTTACCACATTTATCTTTATTTTGCATCATTCAAAAGTTCAATCAAGATATTTCCAATATAATCAACGATATAAGCTTTTACTTCTTTACGTGTTTTATCATGCGGAACTTGAATAGTTGCCTTGGTATAATCTCCCACATTTTTATCATAAATTGCTACGAATACGATATCATTTTCTCCTCGTTTATTAGCTGGATCACTTGTATTAATTTTGCCAGTGATACCTACGCCATAATCAGAGACTGCAAACTCTGAAATATTCTTGGCCATCTCGAGAGCTGTTTCCATACTATAAACGCTATATTTATCAATTACTTCCGCACTTACTCCCATTTTTATCTTATATTCATTCGAATAAGTTACAGCGGAAAACTTTAATACTTCACTAGCTCCTGGATTATTCGTTATTTCTGAAGCTAATGCTCCTCCTGTACATGATTCCATTGTTGCTATTGTTCTTTTTAAATCATCTAATTTACTTACTATTTTCTCATACATATATTACACCTCTATTTTATGATACATATTATTCTTTATAATATACTCATAGACCTCTCTATCTAAATAATTTATAACACTTTCATCGTGATTTGCCAAGCCCTCTCTTATCATTGTTGAAGAAATCTCTTCCATTGGCATATCGGCAATTACAAAATTATCTTTATATTTATCAAAACGGATTAATATTTCTTCTATATCATCAGTATCGCGTCTTATAACTAAAAATTTGTGGTTTTCAAGAAGATATTCTCCATTTTTCCACTTATCAACATATGTTAGATTGTCTGTTCCACATATAAAATAAATCGTATCATCTGGATATATTTCACTAAAGTATTTTAAAGTATCACAAGTATATACAACTTCACTTTTAAGTTCATAGTTATCGACACTCATATTTTCTTGACTTTCTAACATAAGTTCAAGCATTTTAAATCTTACCTCATCAGGAAGTAAATTATTTTTGTATTTATATTTACTCCCTGTTGGTACAAATATTACTTTATCTACATACCCATTATCAATTAAATACTTTGCAATATTTTTATGCATCTTATGCGGAGGATTAAAACTTCCTCCAAAAATTCCTATTTTCATTTTCTCATCTTCTTCTGTATTTTATTTAATAAATTTTTCTTTATATGCCATAATGGCTCTAACTCTTCTTGTTTTGAAACAGCATCAATTATTTCTGCCATATAAGCTGAACAATCAACTTCAATAAACCAATCCTTATTCTTTAATTCCTCAGGTATATAAGATAGATTAGTCGAATATAAACGATCAAAAACGCCATTATTATATGCTTCTTCAAATTTTTCAAAACCTTCAGTAAATAAAGAGAATGTTGCTGCCATATAGACATTTCGAGCACCACGCTTCTTTAAATTTTCGGCAACTTCAATCATTGAACCACCTGATGCAATCATGTCATCGACGATTAATATATCTTTATCTTTAGGATCAGCTCCCATATACATATGTTCAACAATTGGATTCTTACCATTTACCACTTTAGATAAATCACGTCTTTTATAAAATACACCAACATCACTTGCCAACATATCGGCAAATACTCTTGCTCTTTCCATGGCTCCCATATCTGGGCTTATTACTAAAACTTCATGTGCTTCTTCATGTTCAATTAATTCTTCTAAAATTAAATGTGTTGGATAAAAATTATCAAATGGCATTGTTGGTATCGCATTACAAATACTTGGATCATGGGCATCAAATGTAATAATACGATCAACCCCAAGTCTTTCTAATTCTTGTAAAGACATCGCACAATCTAATGATTCATTACCTTTTCTCTTATGTTGACGAGATTCATATAATAAAGGCATTACAACATTTATTGTCTTAGCATGACCACTAACAGCTGCAATAACTCTTTTAATATCTTCAAAATGTTCATCAGGTCCCATAAAGTGTTCTCTACCATGCATCATATAGAATTGACCATAATTTCCTACATCACTTATAATGAAAAGATCACTTCCATTAACAGTATCATCAATTCTTATCTTACCTTCACCATTACTAAATCTATTTTCGGTTATCTTAACTTTATAAGAACCTCTTGTATCATTTCTCTTCTTTAAATTCTTATCAACTAATTCTCCTAGTTCCTTGCTATTATTAAGAACGATTAATTTAAGTTTTTTCATATTTTCACCTTTTCTCTTTCTTTGTTATTATCTTTTTATTAATAACATAAATTGTATTTTTAAGAGCCTGTTTCGCTCCTGTTATTAACATTATATTAAAAAGAAAGATAAAAGTCAACATGTTTTTAACATTTTATTAAAAATAAACACAAAAAAAATAAATTATGCTTAACATAATTTATTTTAATGATTGTTTTTTATTCCTAGTATTGCATTTGCACCTTGTGCTGCATTTACATGACTATTGAATACTGGCATCTCAATAGAGTCAACCATGCTATCAAATTCTTCTCCATTGTGAATTAAGCTTTCTAATTGTTCTACCGTCAGATCACTTATATCATGAGCAAATTTTAAATATTTAATCTTATTTTTTCTTCTTTCCATAGTAGCATGATATTTATCAACTACTCCTTGGATTTCTATTTTAAATGCTTCTAAAAAGTCGTCTTCTTCAAAAATCTTATAAGATACTCCCCCGCTCGCTAATCTACTATTAACTAGCACTACTATATCATAGCATTTCTCTTCGATATCATCACTCATATAAGCATAATACTCATCATCTTTATATTCTTCTATTACACTATCTAACTTCTTAACTAACTCTTCTTCAAAAGTTACAATAGATATTAAAGCATCTTGATTTTCCGCAAACCACTCTTGAGCACTAACATTTTTGTCACGATTAATAATTAACATCATTAGTGTTTGTACTTCTTTAGCGGAACGAATAAACATAATTGTTTTATTTAATAATTGTTTTAAATCGTCAAAAAACTTTTCATCGAATTTTTGCTTTTTAAGATCAAATAAACCTTTTACGCGCATTACTTCATCGCGTGTTGTAAAGGTATTAGCTAAAGTTATACAATTATTTGCTGCAGCTATTCCTTGATCAAAAAATTCTTCAATCTTTTTTAAAGTTTCTCCTTGATATAATTCGCACGTTACCTTAGCAACTTGACACTCCGTTATATAACTAGAAAACTGTTCTATAATAGTCTTTTTTAATCCCTCTAAATCTAAAGCACTATAGTCTTTCTTTTTTAAAGCTTGTTCTTTAGCATCTTTCTCTCTTAATTCAATATCCTTCAATATTTCTGATCTTGATTGATTAATAAGGCGCATACCATTTTCTAATCTTTGCGTAGAAGTTCTTCCATCTGTATGGTATTTTTTCATTAAAGTCTTATACTTATTACCTAGTTCTGCTTTTGTTACATCATGCGGAACTTCTAATACTTTATATGGATCCACATTTATTCCATTCCACACAAACATAATAAAACACCCCTTTTTTCTGAGGTGTATTATATTATAAATAGCCTAAAATGTCAAATTGACAATCGGCATTTTAACCATTCCTTTTATCTTTCTGGTAAATTTAAAACTTTTTCTACTTCCACATTTCCCAAAATAGATTTCCCAAAATTATTTTCTGTTCTCTTCTGAACTTTTTCAAAATGAGCTCTTATCTCTTCTCCATAAGGAGCTGTAGATTCTTGCCAAATTTTTAAAATTTCATCAGATACATACCCAAAAGGTGAAAAGCCTCTATCACTACAATCCAAGACCAAATATATATCATGTTCAATAGTATAACCATAAATTTCATCAGGACTATATCCTTGAATACCGGGATCGGATACTTTAAAACCACTTAATGCTTCAACATACTCTCCATCTTCATTTAAAGTTAAAATAATGCACGTATCATCATCTATATGATCTGCTTCAACCTTTATTCGATCATCAAAAGGTTCCATAGCATCCGGAACAATAGCCGTAAGATACTTTAAAGTAGTAACTATAGGTTTCGTTTTAAACTCATCATCATTAGAATCTAAATATTCCACATGTCCAAGTTCACCATCAGAATTTCTTGTACAAACTTTCAACAAAGCCTTTTTAAACCATATTGGATCTTCTTTAAATCTCGATAATTTTGAATTTTCAAATATATCCATATTACTTTCTTTCATAAAAATCCCCCTCAGTAAAATGTATTCTAACAAATTCAAATTCAAAAAGCAACCTATTAACAAAGATAAATAAAAAACACCAGATTCCATATCTGATGTTTCTTCTAGTATTTTATACCTCAGCCTTTAAATCAAGTGTTACGACATCCTTTTGTGATGTTGCATTTCTATACTCAGCCACTTTGCTTGCAAAAGCTTCCATATCATCTATTTGTTGGCTTATTTCCAATTGTCTAGCTCCTTTTAAAGCTCCCTCAAATACGTTTTCTCCAGGTTCTTCATTTTCTTGTTTAGCAACCATTTTACTCATACTTAAATATTCAAAATATGTTTTATAATCCCATACTACTTCTACATAAGGATTATCATATTCATTACAAGCCCTGTGGTCTCTTCCCAAGTAAAAGCAATATTGACGAGCAAACTCATCAAATTTGTTAGCTTTAACTAAATTTAAAACCAAGTCATAACCTCTTTCCGTACTTACCCAAAGATTATTCACAAATTTAACCTTCAAAAGGCCATTTCTTTGCGACTTATCTTCTTTTAATGCTTGCTCACATTTTTCAAGTATAAGAGGCAATAATTCATTTTGCATTTGCTCTATTTCATCATTTGCATCATCTTCTTGTATATCCTTATAAAATTCTGCACTAATATTTAATGCCTCTTCATTATAT
>CAMWQX010000067.1 GCA_947176475.1 uncultured Bacillota bacterium | reverse complement strand
TATAAAACCAATTCTTTACTTTAGACCTAAATAAAGTAAATGATAACAAGCATCCCAGACAAGTAAATATCCAGCTAATAATAAAACCTACAAAACTTCCAAAGGTATAAAATACTAAAGTAATAAATACACACACGGGTAAAATTGGAAGAATGGATTCAACTGTTATTAATAAACAGCTGATTATTGCTCCCCATATTCCCATACTTGTTAAGAAGGTTTCCGTTAAGGTGTCGATATTATTTAATAAACTCTCTATGCTACTCATTACTATATCCATACTTATCACTTACTAAATTATATAATATATTTTTACTTTTTTAAAGTGCTAAATCAATTGTGTGACATTATATCCTTTTTGTTCTAAAGACATGACAACTTCTTTACTTTTTACTCCATGACGACACGTAAAATAATATTTTTTATTACGTTTTAGATACTTTTCTGTATCATAAATTAATTTTTCATAAGGAATGTATTCGATATCTAAATTGATGAGAATACCATCTCCTTGATAATCTTCTTTTTTCATTCTTTTCATATTATATAATATGCTTAAAATTATTTTTGGACACAAAAAAACTCTCGAAAGAGTTTTTTAATCATCAAAGAAATCATCAAAGAAAGCATCATCTGAAACATTATTATTAGCACCACTTGCTGGTGAGGCTGGATTAGTTGATGCTTGTGTACTTGCTTTATCCACTGAAGGAGTTTCCTTAGGTTGAGATTCACTCATTATATCACTTGGCATTGATTTATCAACATTTTGGTTAACTGGTTCAGCAGGTACAAATGGTACACTTTGATTACTCATTGGATTTAAAGGATTGCTATTAAATGATGAAGCCATATTATCACCCATTGGTGGCTTAATCATTGGTTCATCAGGTAATACTGGAGCCTTTGTTTCCGTATCTATTGGATTTTCAACCATTATAGCTGGTTTTCCTGCTGGTAATGGTGGCTCTTTTTGATTTACAAGATCAGCAAAAGTTTCAATTGCATCAGTTTTGACTTCGGAAACTGGTTCTTTTTTGTCAATTACTGGAGCAACAATCGGTGAAGTTTCAACAACTTCATCAGTTCCTTGAATAACATCATGGTTAAAGAACTTACCTTCACTTTTTGGCGGTTCCATTGGGGTATTGAATGGGTTAAATCCAATTCCACTTGGTTGGGAATCAACAAGGTTTTCTTTAGCTACAAAGGAATTCTCGCTTATATTCAATTCTTCTTTTTTAGGTTCTAAAGTTGATATAGGTTCTATTGGTTCATTTGGTTTAATCTCTGGTTTTGAAACTGGCTCTGGTGTTGGAGTCGGTGTTGGTGCACTTGCTATACTTGGTTCACTTACTGGAGTAGTTGGGCTAGTTGGTGCAGAAACAGGTGCACTATTAGGCGCTGGTGCTTGAGAGACAGGTGGAACTGCTCCGGCCTTTTTAGCTGCTTCTTCAGCCTTTTCTTGAGCTTCAAGTTCAGCAATTTTGGCATCAATACGTTTGACTAAATCATCAACATCAAAAGAAGGCATTCCTGCTTTTGGAGGTCCACTTGGTGTTGGAGTACTCGTTACTGGAGAGGCACCCATCGATGTTGGTTTTACTCCCCCATTTCTTGCAGCCATAAACTCTTCGAATGTTGGAATTCTAGGAGGCATTCCCGCTGGACGATCTCCGGCATTATTAAGACCGGAACTCATTAAATTAGTAAAATCAGGGGTCGCCTTTTTAGGATCTAGAGAATCCATCATTTTACTCTTTTTACGCAATTTTACGTGTTCTTTAATATCAAATAATTGAATTTCTCTTTTTTCACGATGAGTAAATTCTGCTTTCCCAAATTCTTTATCTCCCCAGTCAATACTATAAGCTGGGGCTAATTTAGTTTTAAATGGGTGTAGACGAGTACGAATAATAATAACTTCATTCATCTTCATCTTTTGTAAGTCAGATACACTTACTAATGGTTTACTCTCCGTTTTTTCATCTTTTTTAGACTTAACTTCACCACATAGTTTAGAGATTTCCTCTAAGGCAGCTAATTCTGTTGTTAAAATGTAAATTAAGTTACCACAGTTAGAACGAATTGTTTCAGCATCTTCTTTACCATATACTTCATTTATTTGGGCGAAGTTTTGGATAATGAAGGTAAATCTAATTTGTCTTGAACGGGCTGCAGTAACCATGGTTGTAACGTCTTTTAATGGTGGCATGTTGGCAAACTCATCTAGGATGAAGTTTGTTCTTACCGGTAATTTTCCACCACATTCTTGAGCAACATCAATCAATGTTTCATAACATTGTTTGATAAATATAGTTGCTAAGGCATGGTATGTAGTCTTTTCATCATGTATTACCATGAATACGGCAGTTTTTTCTTTACCAATATCACGCATGTTAAAGTCCGAATATGAAAGCATTTCTGATAATTGCTCACGAGATGCAAACAAACGAATCTTCTGACGGAATACGGCTAAAATACCACCCTTTGTTTCATTAGGTGAGTTTATGGTGTTACTAGCAAACGTATAAGCACTTGATGATTCACCTTTTAAGGTAAAGTATTCTTTAATATAGTTTGATCCAGCACCGAATTTTTCTTCACCAACAGTTGTCATATAACTGATAGCATTTAAATTAACTTGTTCTTCCTTAGCATCTTCTAGTAATCCTAGAGTACAACCAGAGAAGTAGTCGCTGGCACTTTTCTCCCAAAATGGGTCACTAGCTTTTTTATCTTGTAAAATATTTAGAGCAACGTCGTCAACTAACTCGATAGCTTTATCGACATTTCCATCTTTATATAATCTATATGGTAAAGTTAAAGGATTCCAAGCATTACCTAGTTCAGGACTACGGAAGTTTAAGACAATAATTTTGTATCCGCGAGCCTTAAGCAATTCAGCATGGTTTTTATAAATTTCACCTTTAGGATCGGTGAAGATCATACTTTCTCCGTGTTTACATAAACTATAAGTCAAAGGGTCAACTACAGCTGTTGTTTTACCAGATCCAGTAGCACCAATAACTAAGGTGTGTGCTTCTGAATCATCAACCCACATATATTTTCCATCGTTGACTAAAACGACTCCACCGGCTGCCGCTTCATCTCCTTTTACATCAACACGAAAAACTTTAGGTGCTTTTTTCATTTCTTTTTCTTTTAACCATCTTGAATATCCCTTTTCTTCTTTTTCACCAAAGGAAAGTCCAAAGCCAAAACCACTTTCGTGTTCGAAAATGGATGATGACACACTAAAGAAAATTCCAATGATTACAGCAAAGAATACTAGTAAAGTTGCAAATATATATTTAGATGAGAATGCTTCTATTGGATTAAAACCATAGAATACTCCATCATTCATAAGCGCTAATACGTTTAAAACGGCAATCGCACTGAAGTATAATAAGAAAACGCAAAACACACTAAAAATTACCATATCTTTTGGTTTTACCTTAAATTTCATATTAGCCCTTCCTTCTCTTTTGTTATTATAATATATTTAATCCTTTTTTGCTACTATTATTTATTAGCATTAGCAATTTTAATGCCTACAAGCACTCCAATGATAAGAATTGCTGCTATAACAACAAGCAAAATTAATAAATAAATGCTTTTTCTTTTTGTTTGTTCTTCTTTCTTCTCTTCCTCTTTTTTTGTTTCTTCTATTTCTTTTAATTCAGACTCACTTTTAGTTGTTGTTGTTGAACTTGATGAAGTGATAACTATAGGTTCATCATTATTAATTGGTTCACTAGGTGTTTCTGAGTTACTAGCATTAGTTGTCATATTAGTAGTAGTTTGATTAGTCGTTGTTATGCTAAGGGGATCGTAACCTAAAACTCCAGCAATATATTCATACGTTACATCAGGTTTCTTACGATTTGGATCTTTCTCGACTTTTTTGACAAGGATAGAAACAACTGTTTCTTCCTCATTATTTTTAGTTATTATGGTGTCATAATCGTAGTCGACGGTATAATCACGGCTGACTGTTACAGAATTAATTATTACATCTCCTGATGGAATATTATTTAACTCAACGCGAAAGTTATCTTTTCGCTCTAGGACAATCTCATAATCTTTTTCATTTGAATCATCCATCATGATATATATTTTTTCTATTTTATTTATATCTATTTGTTCTTCAAAACTAGTATTAAAAATTACTTTCATATTTCCCTCAGCTTTCACACTTGGTATGAAAATGAGCATCATCAAAGCAATTGTTAATAATATTTTTCTCTTCATTTTCATCACTCTCTTAAATTATCCTACATATCTCAAGAATATGGTAAAATTCTTATATTTACTATTAATAACCCCTTGCTTTGAACCAGCGGCATGAATCCAATTGCCATTTCCAGCGTATATTCCTGTGTGGTTAGTAACTCCGACTTTTGATCCGCGGAATTTCAAACCGATATCCCCTGGCTGTAATTCGGATTCGGATATTTCTTGAAATTTTGTTCCAATTAAATCGGAAATAGAACTTGTCGTTAGATATCCGGGATTAACGCCATAACTGGTCCATAAAACCCATTGAACAAAACCGGCACAGTCAAGTCCTGTAGTTGGGAAACCATCATATCCTGGACCGCTTGGATGTCCACCCCAATTATAATTTTGACCTAATGCTGAAGCTGCAGTAATTACAATCTTCTTGCGATCTTCAGGTAAGGAATCATAATCCTCGACTAAATCAGTAAGAATGTCATAGGCATCACTTCCACCAAAAAGATTTCCTAAAAAGTCGCCAACGGCATCAAAGAATTCTCCAATTTTTTCCGTTAAGTCCATTATTCCACCGGCTATCGGTGAAACAATTCCCATAATTAGCACAATGAATAATAAACCACCAGCGGCGCTTGCAATAATTATTGGCATCATTTTTTTGATGGCATGTTTTTGCATTTTGGCTTTATCTTCTTTTAAATCTTTGGCTTTTTCAATTGCTCCGCCAATATCCCCATTTTTGATATCACCAACTAAATCCATAGCATCAGTTGCCGCATCAATAACTCCAGCTTCATCTAGTTCGTCAGCCATTTGTTTAACCCCTGGAGATTTTTCGACAACATCACTGACAACACCTATAGCTCGATCAGCTACAGCATTGTTTTTAATCATTTGGTCATTACCTAGAGATTCTCCTCCAGTAAAGTAAGCAGCTGCGCCTTGTCCAACGGCTGTTGTAAGTTTTTTAGTACTTGAATCTTTTATTTGTCCATCTTTACCAACTTCTTTTCCGGGGGCTACTTTAGTCCCTGGAGCTGGTCCTTCTGGAGCTTGTTCATTTTGATTGTTAGAATTATCTTCGTTGTTTGGTGGAGTTCCACCTCCATTATTTTGTGGAGGTTCTATATCGCCACCACTTGATGATGGACCTCCTGTTTGGGCAGGTAGATTATTATCTAAGCCAGGAAGAGATGAACCAAGGTTACCTGGATTAGATAAATTAGTTCCAACACCAGGCATATTAGGGACAACACTTGCGGCATTATTCAAGGCATTATTGGTTGCTCCGCCGGCAACATTACTTGCGGCTCCACCTGCGACATTTGTAGCAGCAGAACCAGCTGCATTAGTTGCACCAGATGCAATATTACCTAAATTCATACTCTTACCTCCTTACTATCTTACTTCACCTTTAAATGAAACTTTATAATTCCATACTCCATTCTCTTTGAATTCATACATTTTATTTTCACTGTCAATAACGGTTATCGTATTGTTAGAAACTTTATATTTTTCAACCTTATTACTTAAAGTTTTGACAGTTATTACTGATTTAACATATTTCTCATATTCTTCATATTTATTGTTAAAACGCTTTTTCTTATCATCTTCACTTACATATTCCCAAGAAGATTTAGTATCATTAATCATTTTGTTGATAAAATCTTTATAGTAATTGTTGAAAACATCATACTTTTCAACAGTGATTACACGATACTCATTATCTTCATAAGTATAATTGACATAAGGAATACTCTCGTGATCTGTTACCATTGGGTCGTTAAATATCTCTTTACCGTCAATATAGTTATAGATACTATAACCGACAATTACTGCTACTAAAACAAGTAATATTATAATCCAAATTAGGTTATCTTTAATAATTTCTTTTACTTTATCCATTACAATTACCTCCAAAGAATTCCTCTTCTATCGGTTTAATGGAATAATGAAATTTATTTCCATCTAAGATTACTTCATAATAAATAGTTTTATTAACATTTAAACTATTCATATATCTTTCATCACCTTTGATGATATAACTTGTAATTCCTTCAGCTATATCTTTTGAACACATTAGTCTGCCATTAAATGATAAGGCTTTATCAGAATCACTTATAATGTTGATAACTGTGTCTTTATCAACGCCCATCTTTTTCGTATAATCCTCATCTAGGATGTGATATATACTTTCATACTCCTTAGCATTTACAAAGGCATAATACTTATTAATAGCATTTGTTACGGTATAATAACGGTTATAGTCAGTTAC
>CAMWQX010000066.1 GCA_947176475.1 uncultured Bacillota bacterium | reverse complement strand
GATATATGAGAGTGAACAATTTTATAATTTTCTTTTTTTAACACTTTTTTTAATTGAAAATGATAACTAAAAGGTTTTTGATAAGGAGGAATTAAGATAACTTTTCCCCCTAAAGATTCTATTTCTTTATAAGGAATATTCGTAGAATCTGCATCACAGATAAAATCAAATTGTATTTTTTCTCTATTAATATGGCGATAATAATTCATGACGACAGCTTCAACTCCGCCACCAATCCATTTTCCCATTATATGCGCAACTCTAATTTTCTCTTCCTTCTTCATCTGACTCTCTCCTAAAAAAAAACTATATGCAGATACGCATATAGCCTATTTTATTTGTTCTGCTATTATGATTATATCATAATCCCCTAAAAACAACTATAAATGTTTTAAAAAATATCTTAATATCCATTATTAATGACATATTTTTGGAATATTCCGATTCAATTTTACATCTTTGCGTAAATGTCGTATCATTTCTTCCACTCGTTTGCCATAATCCCGTTATACCAGGTTTGCTTAAAATTATATCATTATAATATCTACCCATATCATCTTTTTCACGTGGTAAATATGGTCTGTTACCTATTAATGACATATCTCCTTTTAATACATTAACTAATTGAGGTAATTCATCGATAGATACCTTGCGAATAAATTTACCCACTTTTGTTATTCTTGGATCATCTTTAAGTTTCTTATTAAGCTTATATTCTTTGGCAATTTCCTTATCATTCTTTAACATTTCAAAAAGAACTTCATCAGCATTTTCTACCATTGATCTAAACTTATATAATTTAAATAGCTTGCCATTTAAGCCAATTCTTTCTTGTGTAAATACTGCTTTACCTTTACTTTCCACTCTAATTGCTATAATAACACCTACTAAAATTGGCGAAAGTATAATTAAAGCTATGGAACTTACGACAATATCAAATAAACGTTTAAACTTTAAATAAACGCTTTTAGATATACTAATTGAACTACTCATTACTGTTGTTTCATTCATATCATGACTTCCTTTCACACTAACGTCTCCCTTTGTTAATTGAGGTATATAATAGCATAATTGTAAACAAAATGCAAATTTATATGTCTAGTTCTCCTATAGTATATCAAAAATATAACCATTTTGAATAAAAATGCCCATATTTTTTTATACTTTACTCAATTTTTTTACACTTATATTTAAAGTTCTAAACTTCCACACACAATGATATTTTATTACAACTATTCCCATTATGCAACAAAAATAGACAAATAAGTCTTATTTTATCCAACTAAAAAAGAGGCATTGCCTCTTAGTATGCATATATTGAACTAACAATAATTGCAAGTAGAATAAATAATACTAGTACGATGAAAAAAGTATTACCTATATTATTACCACCGCATCCTGTATTATTTGAGGAATGAGAATTGCAACACATATTATTCACCTCCACTCTAGATAAAAGCCCCTACGATGATGATTAATAATATGAATAGTACTAATATGAATGCAGCACCAGAAGTATTATTACAACATTTATTCATTATTCTCCCTCCTTTTCATTACTCACTTTATTGTATGGTAATATCCCATTTTTTGTGCGTACTTTATCATTATTTTCCAAACAAAAAGGAAGTTTAATAACTTCCATATTACTTATATTTTTTAACAACTCCAATAACTTCTTCTGTTACTTCTCGCTTACTTAAATCAATTCCATAATAAGTAAGTAAACCTGAAACATCTAATTCTCCTTTAAATATTTCATTTACTTTATTCAAAAGTGTTCTTTCATCTTCTAAATATCTATCAAGCAAACATACTTGATTAACAAATCCCATCATAAAAGCATAATCTCTACTTTTTTCATAAGCATACATACTCTTAAACTCTGGATTCTCTTTGATAAAAGGATATACTTTTATAGTTGTTTCTAAATCCTTAGCTGCATTTTGTTGAAACTTAATAGCATCCAATCTTATTCCACGAAGTTTATTTAACATATCATTTTTCTCATCTTCTCTATCTAAAAGATGACTTGCTACTGCTTCAGCTAAATACGACATCGTAAAAGTATGTTTATAGCTACTATATGTTTTTCCTCTTTGTTTTCTTTCAAAATAGTGAATCAAAACACCAACTAAGCAGACAACAGACGCTGTCTTATTCATACCAGGAATCGATAAAATATCACGTCTTTTCCCTGCACTCATATCCGTAATATCAAGACAATATCCATCCATAACCGCCTTACTTTCACTCTTCACAATTAGTTCTGTTGCTTCCATAAGTTCTTTATCAGTTACCGCATTTCCTAATAAATACTTAACGATAACTACCGCACGATAAACAACCTCATCATAGGATATTGCACTATAATTCTTATTATCCTCAATTGGATTAGTTTGCATTATTTCGTTAACGACACGATCATAATTAGTTCTATACTTTCTATTATCCAGTTCAGGATATTCTATACTTATTCCATCCTTCTTACACGCACATAAAAAGTTCTTGGCAAACTCTGCTTCATAATCTATTGCCATAAAATCCCCTTCTTTCGGACTAATATAATACTATATTATCGACATATTTGCAAACAAAACTATCACTTATAAACTTTTAGAATATATTTATGATTGATTAAATACTCCTTTACTCCCTTATATTCTATTACACTTATATGTTTTATTTCCTTGGTATAATCATCCATCGGATTTAAATACTTCTTAATAAATTTATCCCTTTCCTTTTTCGTTAGTTCATGATACATACTATTACCTCCTACTTACTAGATCCAATATACTACATCCCTCCTTCTATTTTTGTCGAATTTTGTCGAAATCTATATTTTTTTGTAAGATTATTTATTGTACTATTTTTACGTATCTTATGTTATAATTATAAATGTTAGGGAGGTAAATAATGAAAAAGAAATTATTGCTAGTAATTATAGCAGTTGGATTACTAACCGGATGTGGTAGTAAGATTCCAAAATTATCCAATGGAGAGGATGCCATTTTAGAATTTGGTGATGGAGCTAAATTCAGTGTTAACGAAGTATGGGAAGAAGTTAAAACAACTTATGCTTTAGATACTATTATCAATAAAATGGACAAACAAGTATTAGAAAGTGCCTATAAAGATAAACTAGATGAAGCAAATGAATATATTGCTAACATGGAAACATCTTTAAAGAAAAGTTTTGTCGATGATTCTGGTAAATTTGATGAGACATCTTTACAATCAGCTTTATCTCAATATGGATATTCTGACTTAGAAGATTACTTAAATAAATCTAAAGTTGACTATCTAAGAGATTTTGCCATTAAAGATTATGCCAAATCAAAAATAACCAACAAACAAATCAAAGATTACTATAAAAACAAAACTATTGGTGACATGGACTGTGTTCATATCTTAGTTAAACCTGCAGGTAGCACAAATGAAGATGATGCCAATGCCTTAACTAAAGCTAATACCATTATTGCGGATATCAAAAAAGATATCAAATCGGGAACAAGTGCTAAAGATGCTTTCAAGAAATATGAAAATAACTCAGAAGTTACATATCAAGAATTAGGTTATTTCAACCGTGGCGAAATGTTAAGTGAATTTGAAGATGCTGCTGTTGCTTTAAAAGTTGGCTCTTATTCTGATAAACCTGTTAAGACATCTTATGGATATCACATCATCTTGAAAATTGATCAAAAAGAAAAACCATCAGAAAAAGATGCTACTGAAAAAATCAAAGAGACTTTAGCTAATGAATTATTAAGTAAAGACGCTACTGTTGAAATTGATGCTATGATTAATTTAAGAAAAGAAAATGGCATTAAATGGCATGATTCTGAATTAGAAGATTCCTATAATAAATATATGAATTACCTAATTAATCAAGCTAGAGCAGCTAATCAAAAAAGTACAAGTAACTAAAAATAATCACTATTAAGTGATTATTTTTTTGTAGCAAATTCACTATTTATTTTACTTAAACTCTTATTTTGTTTTTCTCCATCTACAACTCCCATTGAAAAAAGCGCATTCCTAAGTAAAAGCCACTCCTTATATAACCTTTTATTTCTCGTAAATAACTTCTCTTTAAAGCCTAAATCCTCTCTTTTAAAATCGGGATTAACCATTAATAAATACTCCATAAATAACTCATTATAAGGGTTTATATTATTATTACTCCATGGTTTAATCCCCGATATACCACAAGAATGACATACCTTAACTTTATCTTTGGCTCTCAATACTTCCTCTGCTGATAACCCACGATATGCGTGGTACTTTCTTAATTCCTTATCATCAAAAAGATATACGTGAGGCGGAAAATTATACTCTACACCTAATTCCCCTATATCTACACTCAAAGCACAATTAAAAACATCTTGATCTGGATAACCAAGATTCCAAGGACTATTTGCTATAAATTCCACTATCCTGCCCTCGGCATCAATATTATCCCATTTCTCCGTATCAATATACAAAAATCCTGAATTATAATACTTATCTAACTCTGAAAATCTCTGAGTATAAGTTCGATGTAAAGAATCTTTAACCGCATAAACAGGATAAATATCATACTCCGTTATTCCATCAATCCTATCAACACATATTGTATCCGCATCGATATATAATAACTTCTTAGGAACTTTATCCTTTAAAATACTTTGAAAAAACAATCGCGCATTGGCAATATGGGAATCTCTCCACTTAGGTATATTGTATTTTTCTATTTCTCTTTCATCTAAAAAATAAAAATTTAATGTAACACCATCTAATCCCTTTATAAACTTTTCTATATATAAAATATCATTTATTGAAAAATCATTATAGACAATATGCAAAGTAATATGATCAAATCCTCCATTTAAATAAATCGAATAAATAGAAGCCAACATCATATCAATATATTTCTTATTCGCTGTATATAAAATATCCATAACTGCACTCCCTGAATAAGCTTAACTCTCTAAATCAATTATACCAAAAAAAAGAAAGAACATCTACCTATTCTTTCTTTATATATTTTTATTCTCCAACAATGCGATAAGTTGTTCCCTCACGCGTATCAATTAGCTCAATTCCCTTACTTAAAAGTTCATTGCGAATCGAATCAGCAAGTTCATAATCCTTATCCTTTTTTGCTTTATTGCGTTTTTCAATGATATCTAATATCTCCACTTCATTATCTAGTTTTTTCGCTTCTTGAATTAATTCAACAGCTAATATCTCATCAAACTTCTTTATTATTTCTAACTTAGTATGTCCATTAACCTCATTATCCTTTAACATTTCATAAAGAACTGCTAAGGCATTTGCTGTATTTAAATCTTCCTCTAATGATGCCATAAACTTATTATTATAACTATCAAATAATTCTTTATCTAAATCTCCTTCATCATTAATCGTTGAAATCTTATTTCGAAGTTTCTTTAATGTCGATTCTGCTTGATTTAAAGCATCATAAGTAAATACTAATTGTTTACGATAATGACTATTTAAGCACATAAATCTAAAACTAAGTGGATCATAAGCTTTATCTTTAAGAAGACTAACCGTTAAAAATTCTCCATTACTCTTACTCATCTTTCCTGTCTCATCAAGCAAATGTTCATTATGGAACCAATAATTACACCACTTATGTCCTAAATAAGCCTCACTTTGAGCAATTTCATTAGTATGATGAGGAAATATATTATCAACTCCACCACCATGGATATCTAAGTATTCTCCTAAATATTTGATAGAAATACCTGAACATTCAATATGCCATCCAGGGTATCCAACGCCAAACGGTGAATCCCAAACTAATTCATGATTTTCAAACTTTGATGAAGTAAACCACAAAGCAAAATCTGCTTGATTGCGTTTATTATCATCATATTCAACGCCTTCTCTTACTCCAACAACCATCTTATCTTCTTGATGATTAGTTAATACGTAATAGTCTTTAACTTTCGAAACATCAAAATAGACATTTCCGCCACTCTTATAAGCTATATCTTTTTCGAGTAAGTTTTCAATCATCTCAATATACTTATCAATATTAGCTGTCGCTGGTGAAACGACATCTGGTCTACGGCAATTTAACGCATAAAAATCTTTAAAAAATGCCTCTGTATAAAATTTTGCAATTTCCATAGCCGTCTTATGCTCACGCTTTTTAGCTACTTCCATCTTATCTTCTCCTGAATCAGAATCACTTGTTAAATGTCCCACATCGGTTATATTCATAACTCTCGTAACATCATACCCTAAAGACCTCAATGTACGATCTAGAATATCATGTCCAATATAATTACGCATATTCCCAACATGCGCATAATGATAAACAGTTGGTCCACATGTGTAATATGATACTTTTCCTTCCACATTTGGAACGAATTCCTCTACTTTTCTTGTTAATGTATTATATATTTTCATAAAATGTCCTCTCCTTATATTATATTATTTTTTATATAAGCTAAGACATCGTAATAAATAGTATTTCATAAATATCACCTGCTTAAAATTAT
>CAMWQX010000065.1 GCA_947176475.1 uncultured Bacillota bacterium | reverse complement strand
TCAATAGATTATTTAATGTATTTTATGGATAAAAATAAACATGATAGTTTAATGAACAAACATGAAAATATGGGACGTGAAGTTAATCTAATTGAATGGATAAAAGGTTATAAAAATAGATATGCGATAAAAGATATATTAAGAGAAGGTATGGGCATTAATACGGATGGCTATGATGAAGATTCTGTCAGTGATGATGACATAAGTGCCGATTTAGAAGAGAAAATTATGACTTTTGCTAAAAGTGAATATGATTTTAGTGAAAGCGAACTTGATTATTTAAGATTAACAGTTAAAGATATGCAAAAAGAGATATTTATTTTAAAGAGTCAAGTAGCAGAAATGCGAAGTACGGCAAAGGTTGTTTTAGAAAGCCAAGATGTTAAAGTAACAGATGAACAATTAGAAAAAATTGAAGATGAATTTGTTGCAGAAACAGTAGTTAAATATGTAACTAAGAAGCCAAGAAAGAATCGACCTGTAACCATATTAATTTATGCAGCAATTATTGCCTCATTGGTATTAATACCAACTTTTGATAAAGCTCCTAGTTTAAAATATGGCGAAAATAAAGTACCAGCAAAAGAATATGTTGCAATAGAAAATAACAAAGATGCTGATATGTGTGGTGAAGATGAAACTGGTGAAGTTCCGGAAGAGGAAGAAGTATTAGAAGATCACGGAATGATAAGTATTGTCATACCAGAAGAAGAAAAGGTCGTTTTACCACAAGATGATGAAGATATTTATAAGACAGAATTTATCTTAGGGGAAAAAGTTGATGAAAATGTACCATTTTATATAAGTGCAACATCAGATGAGGTATTAGGATTCTTAAATGAAGAAGTTATTACAATTGGATATTTTGCTACAGTAAATGGCAAGGATGGTCTTAGTATACTTTGTTCATGCCGAAATCAAGAGCAAATGGATAAGTTCTTACGTTTATATAATGGTGATGGTAGTGATATTATTTGGCGTGCTGCTGTTACGAGAGTTAATAATGAAGTAGTTCAGGAATATTTAAAGATGGGTAAAGATATTCCATATCAATTTACGACATGTTATATTGACTGTGCGCCAATAAGAGAAATGCAAAAAATAAGGGGGAAATAGGCAATGGAAAGAAGATATGATTTTGCCAATGTGATAGATGCTATAAGAAGAGATTTTAATCCTTATAATGTGCTTGGGATAAGTAGTGATACTCCAGATGAAGTTATTATTAAAATGTGGGATAGATATAAAAATAGAAAGATGGCTCCTCAAGTAAAGCGCGCATTTGAAATGTTGGTTATTCCGATTAACAAATGGGTATATGATAGATTAATGGTATATGTTGCCAGCAAGGGGAAGACTAATCTTTGCGATTATACTTTTCATGTTGAAAGAGAATTAGTTAATTATATGACTAGATTAGAAGATGATATTATATATGAGACTAAAAAAGATTTTAATGATATGGTTGACTTTGGAAGACATCGTTTAACTATAAGTGATCCAGGAACGGGTATAGATAATTTTGAACATGTGGCAAGATTTATAAGAAATAAAGAGGGATTTTGGTTTTATTCTAAGGATTTAAAGATAGATGACAGTGAAGCTACAGTTGATATCTATAAATCTGGTGATAAATATGTATATTATATTAGAGAACATAATTGGGATTATGTTATTGAATCAAGATATTTATTTATTGATTTAAATAAACCAACAAGATTTGATGGACATTTTTGTAGATTATCAGATGTTGCTTGTCGTATAAAGGGAAATCTATTAGGTTATTATACTGAAATGAATAATATGGATCCCGAGATATTTATGAAACATTTCTATTTTAAAAATAAACTTGGTAATGTTTATGATGATAATATGATTAGAGAAGATGCTGAGTTGAAAGTTATAGATGTAAATACAAGAAAAGTTTGGGTTCCAGGGCATTTTGAAAAATCAAGAAGAGAAAATATGGATACCATTTTGTGCTACTTAAAATCATTTGGTGATTATTACTTAAATGGTAATGATGTTACCGAAAGAGATGAAGAAATTATTTTAAATGATGTTAAGAATACTAATCCAGATGATGTATTAGAGATGAAGAAGCTAATAGGTAGAAGATTAATATAGAAAAGATGGGAAATATGGAAGTTAAAAAAGAAACAAAAAAGATGCTTGATGATATCCTAGAAAAGGTTGAGTATGCTGCTCTTTTGGCAAGAACAGAAGCTTATAGAAGAATTGATAATGAAATGGATTCATGGATTGAAGATGGTAAAAAAGTTATTCATGAATCAAAACATGAGGCTTGGGAGGCTTGTGTAAGAGCAATGTTAGATAAAAAATATCTTACAAAGCTTTCGGTACTTACGCATGTTCAAACATTAGATGTGGCAATTAATGTAATGTATAAATTAATGACGGAACCAGTTGCCGATGTAGCAATGGAGTTTGATAGAAATAGTTATCCAATAAATGTTATTGAATTTGTTCGCAATTTGGTTTTGCGTTTTGCCTATGCTGGACCATCATTTTTTGAAGCAACAGCATATAGAGAAGTATCACATGATGAACAATTATTAGTGATAGCGACAAGGAAAGAAAATGAAGATTTGCGCAGATTAGGATTATCTAATCCGGATATGCAAAAGTAATTGACTTAATTTAGTTTTGGTTATAAAATAGTTGTAATGGTGCAAGGATTATGCATTCAGTAGTTATATAAAGTATTTAGTAGAGAGTGGATATCATCGGCTGAAAGTATCCTAAATTAATTTATATAATGAAATTCAGGCATAGGAGTATCAATCGTTTATTCGCGTTAAGAAGATTAAGTGCATGAATAACTCATGAATTAAGGTGGTACCACGGGTATTAACTCGTCCTTTAATTTATGAGTTTTTTTGTTCAATAGAAAGAGGGATAATATGGAAAAATTAGCGAGTGAGATTAAAGAGTCTTTACTTAGTGAGATAAAGACAGTAGAAAAATTAGCTGAGTTAGCTGATTTAAAAGCGAAGTATTTGGGTAAATCTGGTCGTATTACAGAATTAACAAAGAATATGAAAGATTTAAGCCCAGAAGAACGCAAAAGTGTAGGTATGATTTCGAATACTTTAAAAAATGAGGTAACAGAAATACTTGAAAACAAAGAGAATGAAATAAACAATGCGATATTAAACGAAAAACTTAATAATGAGGTAATTGATATTAGTTTGCCGGCAACTAAAATACCAGAGGGTGCACCAAATATCTTAGAGAAAGTTATTGAGGAAGTCGAAGAAGTGTTTATGTCTATGGGATATGATGTTGTCGATGGACCAGAAGTAGAAGAGGACAGATTTAACTTTGAACTTTTAAATATTCCGAAAGGACATGCTGCAAGAGATGCTCAAGATACATTCTATTTGAAGGGTGATGAGATTTTACTTCGTAGTCAAACCTCTCCTGTTCAAGCTAGAACTATGTTAAAAGGAGAAGGTAAAGTACCAGTGCGTATGATATGCCCAGGTAAAACTTATCGAAGAGATGATGATGATGCAACTCATTCACATCAATTCATGCAAATAGAAGGTCTACTTGTTGATAAAGATATTAGTTTATGTGATTTAAAGGGAACCTTTGATACTATTGCTAAAAAGTTATTTGGTGAAGAATGTGTTACCCGTTTCCGTCCTTCATATTATCAATTTACAGAACCAAGCGTAGAAACAGATATTTCATGTTTTGCTTGTCATGGTAAAGGTTGTTCACTTTGTAAAAATAGTGGATGGATTACGATAAGTGGAGCTGGTATGGTACATCCAAATGTTTTAAGAAATTGTGGATATGATCCTAGTGTTTGGACAGGATTTGCATTTGGATTTGGTGCGGAAAGATGTGCAATGTTAAAATATGGTATTAATGATATTAGAACATTTTATAATACGGATTTAAGAGAAATAAAAAGTTTTGATAGAAAGGAGAGTGAATAATTATGATAAGTATGAATTGGGTTAAAGATTATGTCGATCTTAAAGGTGAAAATCTAGAAGAATTAGCCGTTAAGGTTACACGTGGTGGTCTTAATGTGGAGAGTGTTATTACTAATCATATTGATCATTTAGTTATTGGTGAAGTTGTAGAATGTATGGACCATCCTGATAGTGATCACTTACACGTATGTATGGTTAATGTAGGTAATGAGGTCTGCCAAATAGTATGTGGAGCACCTAATGTAAGAAAAGGTATTAAAGTAATTGTTGCTCTTCCTGGAGCTATATTACCTGGTGATTTTGAGATTAAGGCTGGTAAAATTAGAGGTGTTGAATCTAATGGTATGATTTGTGCTAAGTTTGAATTAGGTTTAGAAGAGAAAACAGAAGAAACTTATGCTAAGGGAATTGAAGAGTTAGGTAGTGATGCCAAAGTTGGTGAAGATCCAATTGAATATTTATGTTTAGACGATACGATTTATGATTTGGATTATCATAAGCGTCGTAATAATGATGTTTATTATCATATTGGTTTTGCTTATGAAGTGGCAACTGTATTAAGCAAAAAAGTTACATTACCTCCTGCTGATTATAAGGAAATAAGTGATAATATAAAAGATCATTTTAGTTTAAGTGTCGAAACCGAAAAGTGTCCTTTCTATATGGCTAAAATGGTTAAGAATGTAAAAATTGGTGAATCTCCTGATTTTATCAAGAAGAGATTAACTAATGCCGGAATGCGTCCAATTAATAATGTTGTCGATATATCAAATTATGTAATGCTTGAGTATGGTCAACCAATGCATTTCTTTGATTATTACAAACTTGGTAATAAAATATTAGTAAGAAATGCAAAAGATAATGAAGAAATTATTACTTTAGATGGAAAGAATAGAGTATTAAATGAAAAGGATATCGTTATTACAGATGGTGAAAAGGCAGTTTGTATTGCTGGTGTTATGGGTGGTGAAAATACCGAAGTTGATGAGTCAACGACAACAATTTTAATTGAATCTGCGATATTTGATTCGGTATCTATTAGAACAACAGCACAAAGATTAGATTTGAAAAGTGAAGCATCGATTAGATATGGTAAAGGCTTAAATTTCGAATATACAATAGCTGCTATTAACCGTGCTTGTTATTTACTAGAAAAATATGCAGGTGGAGAAGTATTATCAGGTGAGATTACGCATGATAAAGTAGATAAGACGGTTAAGGAGTTAGACTTTAGAGCAGAAGAGATTAATAAGATGCTTGGTATTGTCATAAGTGATGATGATGTTAAAGTTGAACTAGAAAGATTAGACTTTGAATATACTTATGATAAAGGGGTATTCCATGTAATTATTCCAAGAAGAAGATTAGATGTTGAAGCTAATGTTAATGATTTGGCAGAAGAAATTGGAAGATTCTATGGTTATGAAAATCTTGTTTCAACATTACCAAGAGTACCAATTAGAAGAGGTGTTTATGCACCAGATGTTAAGATTAGAAAAGAGATTTCAAAAAGACTTAGAAGTTTAGGTATAAATGAATGTAAGACTTATACTTTAACTAGTCCGGAGATGGCTTGTACATTCAAATATGATGGTATGGAAAATATTGTTTTACCAAATCCGATGAGTGTGGATAAGTCAATCATTAGAACAAGTATATTACCTTCATTACTTAATACGTATGAATATAATAAAGCTCGTAAGGTTAATGATATTTTAATATATGAAATATCTAAAACATATGATGCTAGTTATGAAGAAACACAGAAGGTTGCTATTTTAATGAAGGGTAATTATGTTACAAATAGTTGGAATAATGCTAGTATTAAAGTTGATTTCTATTTACTTAAGGGAATTGTGGAAAATGTCTTAGATTATTTAGGATTTAAGAATAGATATTCTTTTGAAGTAGATAAGGATATAAAAGAATTACATCCTGGTATTTCAGCTAGAATATTACTTGATAGAAAGCCAATAGGTATTATTGGAAGAATTCATCCATCATTAAAGAAAGATGATATCTATGTTTGTGAGTTAGCTATTAATCCATTGATGGCTAGTATTAAACCAATTAAATATAAGGAAGCTAATAAATATCCAGAAATGGTTAAAGATGTCGCTTTCGTTGTCGATAATGAAACTACTAATAGTGAGATAGAAGCGGTTATTAAGAAGAGTGGTGGAAGATTATTATCTAATATAGATATCTTCGATATTTATAACAATATTGAAGATGGCAAGAAATCAATGGCTTATAAATTAACTTTCGTTGATCCAACGAAAACTTTAACAGATGATGAAGTTATGGAAGTATTCAATAAAATTATTGAAGATGTAACAAGTAAATTAAATGCCAAATTAAGAGGATAATGATGAATTATCTTCTTTTTTTATATATAATTAAAGCGAGGTGGACTTTGTGAGTAAAATTGATTGGGATAGTGATACTTTATCCGTTAGCGATATATTAGAAGGATTTATGGATGGGATAGAAGAAGAAAACTATGCATATACTCCCGATGTTAAATCTAATCTTTTAGAATATGTTTTATATGAAATAATAACAGAACAATCATTTACGGAAATAAATATTGTCAATTTAAGAAAACTGGATAATTATGGAAT
>CAMWQX010000064.1 GCA_947176475.1 uncultured Bacillota bacterium | reverse complement strand
TTAATAATTTATGTAAGCACGGATGCAATATTGAAAGTGAAATCGATGATCATATATTTCAATTTGTTATTCAAAAAGATGAGGGTGAATTCATCTTAAATGTTGTTTACGATTCTCATATTTTACTATCTGATAAAAAATTAGGGAATTCTTTAGAAAAAGGCTATTTCACATTTTATCAGAATTCTATTCTCTTCTTTAATGAAATAAATGAAGATATGTATACTTATGATTATGCCACAATAGTTAATTATGATGCTTCATTAGATGAATTTACCTCATTAGGTAAGGAAGAATTAGAATTTACAGAATCGGGTATAATTTATTATTATGATGTTTGTCGTGAGGAAAATGAATCACGTGATAAATTAATAAAAGCAATTCGCATACCATATAGTTTGGATGCTAAAATATTAGACACCATTGAAAGTGAATTTAGTTGGTGTAAAAAGGAGAGAGAATAATGGATACAAATATATTAACAAATAATGGAATTGATATAAATAAGGGATTAGAACTATTAGGTGATATGGAAATGTATAATGAAACCTTAAATGATTTTATTACGGAATCAGCTACTCGTATTCCTGATATCAAAAAATATTTTGAAGAGGGAGATATGCCTAATTATTCCATACTTGTTCATGCCATGAAAAGCGATTCTAAATATCTTGGTTTTGATAAACTAGTTGAATTATCATTTAATCACGAAATGGCTAGTAAAGAAAATAATCTTGAATATGTTACTAACAATATTGAAGAACTATTAACAGAAGCTGATCGTATTATAGCTGTTGTTAAAGAATATCTAGGTATAGAGTAATAATTAGGGAGGTATTTTTATTTACCTCCTATTAATGTGAATAATAGTATGTTAAAATACTAAATTGAGGTGGCTTTATGAAAAAAATAATCATTATCAAATATGGAGAATTAACTACCAAAAAGGATAATATTAACTTCTTTATTAGTACGTTGAGAGAAAATATTAAAAGTATGTTAAAAGGTATGAGCGCTAACATTACCTATGATAAGGGACGTATGTTTGTTGATGCGCCAACTGATGAATATGATAATATTTTAAATAAATTAAAAAAAGTATTTGGAATTCATGAGATAACTTTGGGTTATGAACTAGAAAATAATGATATTGAAAATATTAAAGAGACTTTAAAAAATTTAATCGCTGATGAAGAATTTACATCTTTTAAAGTGGAAACAAAGAGAAGTGACAAGACATATCCGATTAAATCTATGGAAGTAAGCCGTATATTAGGTGGCGTAGTTTTAAAAAATAAGGAAGGCGTTCATGTTGATGTGCACAATCCTGAAGTAATAATTGATGTTGAAATAAGAAATAAACATAGTTATATCTATTTTGAACGTATTCCTGGTATTGGGGGATATCCTGTAGGTTCTTTAGGAAAAGGGCTTTTAATGCTAAGTGGGGGAATTGATTCTCCTGTTGCTGGTTACTTAGCTATGAAGCGTGGAGTTCGTATTGAAGGATTATATTTCGAATCTCCTCCTCATACTAGTGAGGCTGCTAAAAATAAAGTTATAACGCTTGCTAAGACATTATCCGATTACTCATGTTATATCAAACTACATGTTATTAATTTTACCAAAATCCAAGAGACTATTTTGAAAGAGTGTCCTCATGAATATTTAATTACCATTATGCGACGAATGATGTATCGTATTGCTGAACGCATTGCTAATCGTAATAATTGTAAAGTTTTAATAAATGGCGAATCTATTGGGCAAGTAGCTAGCCAAACATTAACGAGTATGAGTGCCATAAATGAAGTAGTTAAAATGCCTGTTATCCGTCCTGTTGCTTGTTTAGATAAACTTGATATCATTGACATTGCTAAGAAAATTGAAACTTATGAAACATCCATTTTGCCATTTGAGGATTGTTGTACGATTTTTGTCCCAGATCATCCTGTAATCAACCCTGATGCCAAACTTTGTGAAGAGTATGAAAAATTATTTGATTATGAGACTCTAATCAATGAAGCCATAAAGGAAGAAACTGTAATAAGAGTCGAAAATAAGATAAAAGAAGAACACAATAATATCTTGTAAAAAGGTCAAAATAATAATATAATTGATATAGTAGGTGAATGATATGAATATGAAGGTGGTTGTCATCTGGGGATTTGTTGTAATAGTTTTCGCTGGTTTAGGAATTTTTGGATTATTAAACCAAGACATTCTGGAAACTCCAGAAAATTTAAATACGCCATATGTTCCAAGTGTTGAAACAGAAGGAAAATCTATGGTATGTTCAAATATTCGTGAAAACGGAAATAGTTCTTATCGTTTCACATTAGATGAGACGACTAATAATATAACTAATGTAAATATTAGTTATTCTGCAAGTAGTGCCGATATTGATACATATACGGCGGCTACTAATTTAAATAATACTAGCATTAATGGTGTTACTTTTGCCTTATCGGGAAGTTCAACAGACTTTGTTCTTGTTGCCACGGTAAATGTTGGAAGTATGGATACAGCTACTCTTGAGAGTTCTCAAGCTGATTTATCAAAACTTGGTCTAATTATCGAGGGAATTACCGATTATGAAACGTATAAGACGGCACTTTCTTCAAGTGGAGCGTATACCTGTGATTAATATTTGATTTTTTACCCATAATAATAATGGGTGATGAAATATAAAAACTAAGAGCTGTAAATTAAACGAAAGAGGAGAGTACCAAAAAATTAAAGAGGAATATAATAACTTATTTGGCTTTAATTTAGGAAACTCTGAGCATTCAAGTGATCAAAATAAAACCGATTTATCACTAAATATCGTCAAAGAACGTATCAATTTAAAAAAAAGATAGTAGCTATCTTTTTTTTTTGATATAATTACTAAGAGGTGAAAGAAAATGAAAATATTAACAATAAATGCTGGTAGTTCATCTTTAAAATTTAATTGTATTGAATTGCCAAGCGAAAAAGAGCTTATTAGTGGCTATTTTGAAAAAATCGGACTAGGAGGAGGATTTTATAGTATCAAGATTGATGGTAATAAAGTAAAACATGATGCTGAATTAAATAACCATTCGGATGCTGTAAAATACTTACAAGAAGAGTTATTCAGTAATAATATTATTTCGTCCCTAGATGAAATCGATGGTGTAGGTCATCGTCTAGTACATGGTGGAGATCGTTTTAAAGATTCTGTTCTTTTAACTGATGAAGTTTTAAAAGAATGTGAAAAGTTCAATGATTTAGCACCACTTCATAATCCTGCCATGCTTGCATGTATTGAAGCATTTAAGAGTGCGATGCCTAATACTCCAATGGTTGGCGTATTTGATACATCATTCCATCAAAGTATTCCCGAGATTAACTTCCTATATTCTGTACCTTACTCATGGTATAAAGAATATGGAATCAGAAAATATGGTTTCCATGGAACAAGTCACAAGTTCATAACTAAGAAGATGAAGGAAATCTTAGGTAAAGATAGCATTAACATTATCAATTGTCATATCGGTAGTGGAAGTAGTGTTTGCTGCATTAAAGATTCTAAGAGTCTTGATACAACTATGGGCTTCTCACCAAACTCTGGTTTAATGATGGGTACTCGTTCAGGCGATATCGATTATTCAATTATTCCTTATTACATGAACAAGACAGGTAAGACTATTACTGAAGTTGATACTATTTTAAATAAAGAAAGTGGTCTTTTAGGTATTTCCGAAAAATATTCTGACCATCGTGATGTTGAAACAGGTATGTATGAAGATAAAGATCCACAATGTATTTTAGCTAATGATATGTATGTTGATAGAATTGTTAGTTTCATAGCTAAATACTTTGTTGAATTAGATGGCAATGTAGATGCTGTAGTATTCACTGCTGGATTAGGCGAAAATGCTCGTGAATTTAGAGAAAGCATTTTAAATCGTCTAACTTCTTTGGGAATCAAAGTAGATGCTGAAAAGAATATGAATGTTGCAAGTTATAAAGATATTCATGAGGGAATTATTTCTGCTCCAGAATCTAAGATTCCTGTATATGTAATTCCAACAAATGAAGAATTAATGATTGCCTTAGATACTTATGAAATTATAAATAATTAAGAATAGGGAGGTTGATTATGAATTCAATCTTCAAACAAATATTAAAAAAGATAAAAGAGTATGATACGATTGTCATTGCTCGTCATATTGGACCAGATCCTGATGCTGTAGCAAGTCAATTAGCTTTAAAAGATATAATTGAATATAACTTTCCTCATAAAAAAGTATATGCTGTTGGCACAGGGGTATCGCGTTTCAAATTCTTAGGCATATTAGATAAGATTGACGAATCCACTCTTGAGCATGCTCTTTTGATAATTACGGATGTTCCACGTTTTGATCGTGTCGATGGGGCTTATAAACCTAGATATGATTATACTATTAAGATTGATCATCACCCTTGTGATGGCGAAGTATGTGATTTAGAATTAGTCGATGAATCATCAAGCAGTGCTTGCCAATTGATAACAGAACTAGTGTATAAAACAAAACTTAAGATAAATGCGGAGATTGCTAGCAAATTATATATTGGTATTGTTGCTGATTCTGATCGTTTCTTACTTTCTTATACGAGTGGTAAGACTTTAGAATTAGCTTCTAAATTACTTAACGATTATAATCTTGATTTGATGGAACTATATCAAAATTTATATGATCGAAGTATTAATGAACGTCGTTTCGAAGCTTATATTATCAACAATTTGACGATTACGGAAAACGGCTTTGGCTATATCAAAATAACTGAAGATGTCATAAAACAATATGAAGTTGATTCTAGTACCGCTTCTAATATGGTTAATAATTTAAATTTTATTCGCGAATTAAAAGCTTGGGCCTTCTCATCTTTTGATGAAAAAATCGGTTTATATAAAATCAATATTCGTAGTCGCGGTCTCGTTATTAATGATGTTGCTGAAGAATATAATGGTGGTGGACATAAATTCGCATCCGGGGCTCGTTTAAAAACGGAAGAAGAAGTTGACAAATTATTTGAAGCTTTAGATAATCGTTGCAAAGAAGAAAAAGACAAACAATCAAGTCAATCTTGATTGTTTTTTCTTTCATATAAATAATATGTTATTTTTCTATTTTCATATCTTTGTTTCTTTACCGCAATGATATCATAGTATTCATTCAAAAGTTCATATTCCTTTTTGGCTATGACATATTTAGGTCTTTCATCACTCTTTATATACTTCTTTTGGTTTTTGCGCATTTTAGGATAATTTTCATGAGGAATATTATTGCGCATAAAGTAATAATATTCAGGATTTATTCCCGTTGTTGTATAAAGACCAAAGTCTAAACCGTAATAATTTAATAAGGTTTTTTCCTCACTTTTATTTATAATATCGGCAAATATAAATTGAGCATAATCACTTTTTTTCCAACTCATATATTTTGTATTATCAGATGTTATTAGTAAAATACCTAAGAAAATAATCATCAACATTCCTAAGTGAATGTTTTTTAATTTCCACTTTTTCGTTTTTATTATATCGATAATATAAAGAATTCCTATTATTGTAAATGGAGTTAATATATATCCGTAGTAAAAGTAAGCTGTTCCTCCAATAAATGCCATTATTCCGGTAAACATGAAAGCTATAGTAAAACAAACTTTAGCATACTTTTTATCACCTAAAATATCCTTTTTATAAAGCATAATAATTGGAACTAATATAAGTAACAGATAAGGAATATTTCCAAATATATTTCCCAGTAAGATATAAAACATTTTCCATATCTTTAATAAAACACTTGTCTTTGAAGCATAAGATGTCATGTTTACTAATAAATAGATATTAAACAAATCACCTATAGCATGATTAATAGCAAAATAAATTAAACAAGGTATAGATGCTAAAATCATTCCTCCTATAAAAATGAAGGCATTAATAATAGCTGTCTTAATGTCTTTTTTAAATAGGGGAATCAAACATATAGTTGCAGCAAAGATAAACCAAAATCCTAAAAGCGAATATTTAATCCAAAATACCACACCAGCAATAATTCCATTAAGCAATACTAACTTTTTATCCATATTATCGCTCTTTTTATCTTTTAAATAGCGAATATAATGATACATACTTATAAACATAAGTGGTAAAGTAAACTCTTCAGCACTTCCTCCATGTCCAAAAGTGAAAACAAAGAAAGCGGAAAAGCAATAAATTAATATTCCTAAGAAACTATATATTTCATCTTTATAAAATAATTTTATTATCTTTCTCACAAATAACAAATTTATAAACATAGTAATTAATTCTAAAAAATAAACACCAATAAACGTCTTATTAGAGATAAATGCTGAAACAGCATAGATAAAATATAGATAAGGACCTTTTTGTTCAAATAAATCACGATATGGGACAATACCACTTAAAATACCTTTGCCAACTGTCATAAAGGCATTGGCATCCCACCAATCATTAAATCTAAATAGGAAAGAATTTTTACTCATCAATGTAATAAAAATAGCTCCTATTAAAAAAATCAATATCACCTTTAAAATGTTTTTCTTTTTCATTAAACTCGACCTCTATTTAGAGTATAGC
>CAMWQX010000063.1 GCA_947176475.1 uncultured Bacillota bacterium | reverse complement strand
GAGTATTATTGGAGGTTATTTATGGAAATAGATGAATTTTTACATAAACATGTTTTGATTGAACTTAAAGATGGAACAAATGTTGAGGGAATAGTTATTGATATTCATCAAACGGACAATTATGAGGATTCTATATTTTATACGACATTAAATATTCGTGTTGATTATAATGATTATCGATTAATTTACATAAATGAGATAGATACTATTGGCGAGGTAAAATAATTGTGTTATAATGTAATTGCAGTGCCTACTGCATTTTTTTGTTTTAGGAGGTTTTATGAGTAAATTATTATTTCAAGGACATGGAAGTTATAGAATTATAACTGATGAAGGAGTAGTTATCTATGTTGATCCTTATATTGGTGATGGATATGATATGGATGCCGATATTATTTTAGTTACCCATGAACATTATGACCATAATAAGGTAGAGTTAGTTAAACAAAAAAGTGATTGTGTAGTTATAAGATATAATACTTTAAAAGTGGGATATATCTATAATAAGACAAGTATTAAAGGGGTAGAAATAGAGGCAGTAGAGGCATATAATGCCAAACATGATAAGAATGCCTGTGTTGGTTATGTCTTAAGATTTGATGGTTTAAGTGTTTATTGTTCAGGGGATACATCGAAAACGGATGATATGGAAAACAAACTTAGTACTTATAATCTTGATTATGCCCTTTTACCAATTGATGGCATTTATAATATGGATGCTTATGAGGCAGCCGAGTGTGCCGAGATTATTGGTGCAAAACATACTATTCCAATACATATGAAACCACTTGAATTATTTGATAGGGAAAGTGCTTTGAAGTTTGAACATGATTCAAGGTTAATAGTAGAAGCTGGCAAAGAAATAGATTTATAAAAGTAAGGTTGTAACAAACCTTTTTTTCATTTATAATATAGTTAGGAAGTGATATTTATGGTAGATAATGCAAAGAGATTAGAGAAAGGATTAATGGGAAGTAGTGTACTTACACTTATTCTAGGTTTAGTTTTATTGATTGCACCTGATGCATCCTTAAAGTTTATAACATTTATTATTGCTTTATTTGCAATTTTAATGGGAGTATTTCAACTTGTAGAATATTTAAGAATGCCAAGAGAAAATAAGATAATGAGTCTTTCATTGATATTGGGAATAATTTTCTTAGCTGTAGGAATATTCTTAATGTTAAATTTAACAGCACTAGTTACATTTATTACCCTTATGATGGGAATATTTGTGGCAGTAAAATCGGTATTTAAGATTCAATTTGCCTTTAACTTACGTGAGTTATCAGACAAATGGAAATATAATCTAGTAGTTGGTTTAGTGGGTATGACTTTAGGTGTATTATTAATATTCAATCCATTTGGATCAGCAGCAACTTTCTTAAGAATTATTGGTCTTGTATTAGCAATTAGTTCGATAATTGAACTTATTGAAGCGGGTTCAATTATGAAAACGTTAGATGATGCTAAAGAGTTGCCTTTTGTGGAAAAGAAAAAAAAGAGTAAAGAAGATAAAAAAGACAAAAAAGAGGTTTAATTATTTTAATATATGAAGTATAATCGTCTAGAGGATAGATTATGAGAGAAATATATTTAAGTACAAAATCAGGAATGTTGCATCCATGTGAAATAGAATATCTAAAACATGATGCGATTGGAGATAAGTATTATCTCTATTTCTTTGATCGTGTATTAAATGAGTATTGCTTTGCTGAAATATTAAAACGCAAGGGCAAATATTTTGTTAAAGAGATAGATTATCGTTCTTGTGAGGGTTTCTTACATGCTTTTAGTAGTCTATTAATGTTAAAAGAGGATATAACAGATTTACCACCAGTGATTCCATATTATAAAACTGATAAGAAGGAGAAAACTAATCTTTTTTATGGGCGTATAAATGGAAGTTCAGGGACATTAATTAAAAGAGTTGAATATTTAGAGTTGGAAAGTTATTGCAATGCGTTAAAAGATGAACCAGAGTATTACTATTTTATCGTTCAAGATATGCAACCATTATTACTCCCAACGGATAAAGATCCTTATGCCGGAGCCTTTGATTATTATTTGACTTTTGTTTGTAAGTCCGATAAACCACTTAAAAAAAACATCATAGCACGTCATAAAACGGATAAAAGTTTATATGATTTACCTCATGATGGAAATATATTTAAACTAGTATTTCCTTATAAGGAAAAGTTAGATATTAATCCAGCGGTAGAAAGACCGTTGGTATTAAAAATAATGGAACTTGAACGTGCTCAAAGAAAAGATATGGATCCTGTTCTTTTAACAAAAGTTGTTCGATTGATGATGAATCAAGATGACTATGTTGGAGCAGCACGAGATTATCAAACTTATTTAGAACAATTTTATGATAAATGGATAAATGATGAGAAATACAAACACTTATAGTATTTCTCTTTTTTCTTGAAAGAATGACGAAAATAATATATAATTTAATTAGAATAGGAGAGGGTAAAATGAAGCGTAAATTAATTAATGAATATTATGCTATACTATATCAATTTATATGTGTTCCTTTACTTACAATATTTTCTCTTTTACTTTATTATCGTTTTATAGTTGTAAGATTTGCAAGTGTAGGCGGATTGGTAACGATGTTAGTAACAACAATACTTGTGTTATTTAATATAGCAGCGATTTATGGAATAGCTTATTTGATGGAACATGTATTTAAGATGCCCCTTATTAATCATATAATAACAGGTGCTTCGACAATATTTGTGCTATTATGGGTAAATGTCTATTATATAACGAAGACTAAATCTTCTTGTAATGAAGAGTTAGAAAGTGCTTTAAAATGTGGGGAATTGATTAATAATTCGAAAATAGCTATGACGATATTAATTGCTTGTATTACTTATTTTTTCCTTTATATAGTAATACAAAGAATTGTTTTAAAGAAGATGCAAAGAAGTAATAGTTAATATTACTTCTTTTTTGGAGGTTTTATGAAGAAGTATTTATGGGTGTTTATTGTCTTTTTTAGTTTTTTAAGTGGAGTTAAAGCGAGTGAGAGACAAGAGGTTAGTTTGGTAAAATGTGTCGATGGAGATACAGCCGTTTTGAAAGTGGGAGAAGAAGAGATTAAATTTCGCTTTTTAGCAATAGATACTCCTGAGACAGTTCATCCAACGAAGGGAGAAGAAGAAGGTGGGAAAGTAGCAAGTACTTATACTTGTGAGAAACTTACAAATGCTAAAAGATTAGAAATTGCTTATGATGAAAAGAGTACAAAGACAGATAAGTACGGAAGAGGTCTTGCTTGGATATATGTCGATGATGTATTGTTACAAGAGGATTTAATAAGTAAAGGTTATGCAGAAGTTGCATATATTTATAGTAAATATGAATTTGTTGATCATCTATGTGAAGTACAAAGTAAAGCTAAAGACGCGAAATTAGGTATTTGGAGTGGAAACCGAGAAGAGGGTTATTGCCAGACAAAGAGCAATAAGACGACAAAGGCAGCAAGTGAATCTACAAGTAAGAAGACTACAAAGAAAAAGACATCTAAAAAAGATGATGATTTAATTGTAATATTGGAAGATATGATTGATGAAACAACATATGTTCCTGCATTGATTATTTTATGTTTAGCATTAGTTGCTGTTAAGGCATCGAAAAAAGGTAAGAAGAAATAATTATTGTTGGGAAATTTGACAATAGTCATGGCTTTTAATATAATAGGCGTCGAAATTAATGAATTGATGGGGTAAATATGAGTGATATTTTAATGCAATATGTTAATAGGGAGATAAAAGATCCTTTGATATTAACGAAATTAAGAGATGATGCTGATTTTATGTTAGAAGTATTTAAGTTGCGAAAGGTAGCATCGGAATTTGATAGAGTGTCTGATAGATTAAAGGAAGATAAAGAATTTATTCAAAAAACAAAGGAAATATTTTGGGATAATAGTTTGGAATTCTTTAGTTTAAGTATATCTCTTCGTAATTATAAAAAAGAAAAAGAGCAAAGGGATGCCCAGCAAATTGCTGATACTCAAAGAAGAATTGAAGGAAAGAAGAAAAAAAGAGGGGAAAACTCTGCTAAAGCGGAAAAAAATGTTTCAATTAATGTACAAGTATCCGTTCCAGGAAGAGATGTAATGCCAACTTTTATTAATTTTGAAACTAAAGTACCTCTTAGAGTGGAAGAGATAAGAAAACCTTCTATGTTAGTTGATAAAACAAACAATAAAGAAAATGAAGAAAATAGTTTTGATGCTTTAATTGAACAAGTACCTATAAGTCAAGAAGAACGTGATTTAGTTATAGCAATGTATCAAGATGCATCAGATGAAAAAAAACTAGTGGCTTGGAAAATGGTCTATGATTTTGTAACTTATAATGGCAAGAAGCATCCAATAAGACTTTTAAAGAGTCCAAGTAATAATGTTTATCGTTTTACTGAAAGGTTTTAGATATTCTAAAGCCTTTTTTTGTGGTATATGCGTGTTATTGGGTGTATAATTAAGTAGTGGTGATGATATGATAAAATTAGATAAAGTATCCAAAATTTATTATAACAATGGTGTTATTGGTACAGGTTTTACTAAAGTTAGTACAGAATTTAATATGGGTGAATTTGTTGCTATTTTAGGTGAATCGGGAAGTGGTAAATCAACGCTTTTGAATGTTATAAGTGGATTAGATTCTTATGAAGAAGGAGAGATGTATATTAATGGGGAGGAGACAAGCCATTATGCTGAAGAAGACTTTGAAGAATATCGTCGTAAGTATGTAGCAAACATCTTCCAAGCATTTAATTTAGTTAACTCCTATTCTGTTAGACAAAATGTGGAATTGGTATTATTAATAAATGGTAATAGTTCTAAAGGTAGTAAAAAGCGCGTAGATGAAATATTAAAGAAAGTTGGTCTATGGGAACTAAGAAATAAAAAGGTATCGAAATTAAGTGGTGGACAGAAGCAAAGAGTCGCAATTGCGAGAGCTTTAGCTAAAGAAACACCCATTATCGTAGCTGATGAACCAACGGGTAACTTAGATCAAGCATCAGCTAAGGCAATATTTGAGTTATTAAATGAGATTAGCAAAGATAAATTAGTTATTGTCGTTACACATAATTTTGAACAAGTCAGCCCATATGCGACAAGAATATTAAGAATGCATGATGGTAAATTAATAGAAGATAAAAAGGTAAGTAGAACAGAAGCTTGCGAAGCTAAAGAGTCAACATATAAAAAGATGAGTTTTGCATCTAAAGTATTATTATCGATAAGAAATGCCTTTAATGTATTACCTAAGTTTTTAATTACTTTAGCTGTATTTATCATTGTAACAATTACGCTTTTAGGAGAATATGCTTCATTTAAGAGTGATGAGTATTCGGAATTTTTAGATACGGTTTATAGTGTATTTAATGATAAGGCACCAGAGAGAATAATTGTCAATAAAAAGGATAAAAGTGAAATTTTAGATGGCGATTTAAATAAAGTTAAGAATTTAAAAGAGGTTGCTAATTTAAAAGTTAATGATTATTTAGATGACATAATGATTGATATGCAATTTGGTGATTCTTATTATTATGTTGAAGGGGCAGTTAAATCAATTAGTTCTTTTAAGGGGAATATTGATCAAGGAAGAATGCCAGAAGATGAAAATGAAATAGTTGTAGTTACCAATAAGGATCATTTTGATGTGTCGTCCTATTATTTAGATGGATGGTTTGATGTATTTGGTGATTTATATTTAAGTGAAGAAGGAATGGGATATGGAGAAAAAGTTAAGGTTGTAGGAATTTCTTATGACGATAAAACTTTGGATCATACATTCTATGTTGGCAATAAGGTAATGGATTATATTAAAAATGGCTATATCTTGAGTCGCAATGATGTTGTTATTAAAGTAGGTAAATTTTCTTTAAAGGGAAGAGCAGCTTCATCAATTTTTCTATCAAATAAAGTTCCATCAGGGGAAGTTTATGTTAATACAGAATATATTAATGTAGATAATGCAGTGGGAAAAACTTTAAATATTGAAGCAAGTTCTATATATAGTTCATTTAGCAAGGATTTGGTTGTTAGTAAGACTTATACTTCGGAGACATCTAAAAAGGTTCTTGGATTTGAAAACTATTATGACATAACCGTTAATCCTAAAGATTTAGAGGGGGTACTTAATCCTCAAATATATCAAATGAGTGTTTATGCGGATAATGTTGATAATGTTGATGAATTAATTAAAGAACTTAATGACATGGGATATAATGCTTATGCGGTTAAAGATTCCGGATATATATCTAATGAACTATTGGCTATATTTAGAGTAATGAGTTACTTTATGATGGGATTTGTCATATTTATTCTATTTGGGGTTTCTTATTATATAATTTATTTGGTATTAAAGAGCCGAGTAACATATTTTGCTGTTGTGCGTATGTTAGGTGGTAATGTTAAATTAAATAAACAATTAGTTAATATAGAATTATTTATAGATGCAACGATTGGATTTATTATTACTCTTGGATTAATTGCTTTAACACATATGGGAGTAATTAATATTGAGGCTTTAAGAAATGCCATAAGTTTCTTAAAAATATATCATTTTATAATTGTTTATCTTGTATTAATTATTATGTCACAGATGATAGCAAGAAAATATGCTCGTAAGATATTTAAAGATAGTATGATTACAACATACAATAT
>CAMWQX010000062.1 GCA_947176475.1 uncultured Bacillota bacterium | reverse complement strand
TCATAATCCACCTCATTTCTTTTTATTTTAACACTAATAAAATAAATGTGTAAAGAAAAAAGAGGATAACCCTCTTTTTAAAATTTTGGTAATGGTGAATTAGGATATTCGCCTTCATTTAAACTGCATTTTTTTCCATAATTGATTTTTTCTTCTATAAAAGGCATTAATTCCTCTTTAGTTTTTCCCATTTGTAATCCTTCAATGATGGTTTCTAAATCTTCGATTATTAATTCTTTAGTTAAAGGAATAAATTCGGTAGATTCCTTATTGGCTATAGAATTGGTTAAAGCCTTGGTTACCAAATTAGCAATTCCCGTTGATAAAGCAGCATTTTGGATGATGTAATTTTTCAAGGAATGTTCCCCATTTCCATAATGAAAATAGTATCCTTGTTTATAGTAAAGAGTGCCTTCGCCTTTTACTTGATCGATTATTTGCTTTGATACACCAACTTCTCCATCATTAACGTCACCTAAGGAAATACACGTAGATTTAATCTCTTTTTTGCTGACAAATTCGGTACGCAATTTTACATCAGTTGCGTAGCAAATAAGACAAATTTGTGAGAGAATTTGCTTTATCTCTTGTTCAGTGTACCCCAATTCTTGCATATGTTCATTTAAACATTCTTCCATACGCAAAGCACTACTAGTGGCAGCACAATATGTAAGAATATTGACGTTGCGCATATTCATCATAGCATCACAGACATCTATTTTGTGATTATCTTCTTCAATAAGAGGAAAGAGGTATTTTCGCGTAAACTCGATATCTAAATCGGGCTCTGAACCAATATTTCTAGACATCTTACGTCCCTTTTTAGTGGTATTAACTTCGGAAGGTTCACTATAGGCAATTGATAGTATTCTTCCGCCAAATTCATCTAATCCTAAACCCGAATTTTCATTATGACTAGTTTTTAGTCTCAAGGCTTCCATTCCTTGATTTAAAGCACCATTGACATCACGTTCCCATAAAGTAAGGGCAATCATACTTAAAAGGCAGGGAGATGATTTAAAGGGATTTTCATTAGAATCTACTAATTTTAAGCCATACTCATTTTCAGGACTTTTTAAAACTTTTTCATATAATCTATACATATCTACACTCTTTTCTTTTTCAATTAGGAAAAGAGGATATAAGATCCTCTTTATTACACTTCTTGAATGACAGCAATTATCATTGGCTTGCATTCAGTTTCATGGTAGAAATATTTGCTTAAAGATTCTCTTATTTCATTTTTGATTTGATTATAATCAACATAGTTTGGTGTTGTATTATTCTCAATGATTTCCGTTGCAATACGTTTAATCTCTTCAATCATTTCTAAAGAATCTTTGACATAGATGAATCCTCTTGTGGTTATTTCAGGACCAACTAGGATTTTCTTAGTTTGTTTATCTAATGTAGCAGAAATGAGCATAATACCATTTTCTCCTAACATTTCACGATCTTTAATAACAAGTTCGCCAACATCATCACTTGACTTACCATCAATTAAGACATCATCAACAGGCATTGTTTCAAATTTATCTTGTAATTTACCATCAATGAATTCAACAATGTCCCCATTTTGTTTTAAGATTATCTTATCAGGAGTCATTCCTAGAGACGATGCTAAGTTAGCATTATTAACCATAAGACGATACTCACCTTTAACAGGCATGTAATATTCTGGTTTTACAAGATTTAACATTATCATCAAATCCTCTTGAGAAGCATGATGTAAGATAGTTTTATCTTTAGGAATTGTTAAACTTTGCGCTCCTTGCATAGCTATTTCATCTTGAATATGAACTAGTGTTTTTTCGACAGCGTCATATAGTGGCTCAGCAAAAACAATCGTATCGGTTTCTTTAAGTTTAATAAATTTATCTGCTCCATTGACGATTTTATCAACTGTTGCAAAAGGTTTGGCACGATCTTCGCAAACTAATAGAATAGATTTTGGTGAATCAATATCACTTAGATCACCAATGACATTTTTATCTACTTCTAAATAGTCATTTTTAATTGCCATATTAACGATGTTTTGCAATTTTTTACCCATGATTACAACTTTACGATGCATATTCTTACTAGCATCAAAGATTTCTTGAATCATATGTAAATGCACTGGCAATGTGGCAATTATTAATCTTCCATCAGTATGATTTATCGTATCTTTAAACCAATTAGTTAAACGGTGATGAGGACTCGTGTGTCCAGCAATCTCTGAGAATGTCGATTCACTTAACAAACAAAGAACTCCTTGTTTTCCAATGTAGGCAATCTTACCTAAATCCATGGCATATGCCCCACTCATGGTTGGATCGATTAAAAAATCTCCGGTATAACAAATTGCTCCATCTTTAGTATTAATAACAAACATCACTGAATCAGGAACTGAGTGCGATACATTAATAGGAAATACTGAAACATCACCAAATGATATTTTCTTATGTGCCTTTATTTCGATAATATTTTTTTCATTCATACCATCTAGTAATAAGTATTCCTTTGTATATTTTGTACAATATAATTTAATATTAGGAATATCTTTAATTAAATCAAATACTCCACCCATATTTTCTTGGTGAGCATGAGTTAAAAAGATTCCTACAATTCGATCTTTATTTTCTATTAGATAACGATAGTTCGGTATAATATAATCAATACCATACATACTATCTGTTGCATATTTTAATCCGCAATCAAGGATAAAAATTTTACCATCTATTTCTACAATATAAGTGTTTTTTCCACTTTCGTTTAGACCACCAAGCCCAAACATTCTAATTTTACTCATTTTATTCTCCAATCTAAAATTAAATAAAGACACATCAGTGAGTTCATTATAACACTTATTTAAATTAAGTTCAATTTTTTATGATAATTTTTTTAATTAATCTCTTTTTTTAACATATTTGGTATGGTTTACTCTTGCAAACCCAACGGATAAGACACTTTTGATACTAGCAATATTTTGCGGATTTACGGAAGCATAGATGTTTTCAAATTCTTGATGGATAAGGAATAAATACTCAATAAAGAATAAGAATAGTTTACGTCCATAATGATGTCCTCTTTTTTCAGGGATGATGCCAATACTTATATAAGGATGTCCTTCTAATATGCGAAGTTCAACTAATCCGATTGCTTGTTCATTAGCATATGCAATATAGATTTGATCAGCAAAACCTCGTTCTTGCTTTTCTTGCATATTTTTAATTAGAAAATAAGTATCGCCTACATATCTATGAAAGTCAGCATCATTATCTAAAATAATAGACACATATCTATGATCATATTTGGATTCATCATATTTTTCAATTGTTATCTCTTCCATTACTAATACCCTTTCTTAATATTCTTTAAAATAAAAAAGCCTCGATATCCCGAGACTAATTTAAATAATCATCAGATACACTGATATCTTCTTCATCTATTATTTCTTCATAATCATCAAATTCATCAGCTACACTTACTCGCACCTTAGTGTCACCTACTACTTCAACGCCCATTTGCTTTTCCACAGTTAGCGTAATTATACCATCATTATTGGAAACATCAGTTACACTTGGTTGAGATAAGGTTCTAACAATTATTTCTGAATTTGGTGTTAATTTAGCATTTTCCTTTATTTTGACATTCATTGGATCATCATAATGATATCTTTCAATTAAAACATTGGTCTTAGTATTATTATCATAAGAATACCATATGTTTATATCATAATTACCACTTACAATAATATTATTATTGTTAATATTTCCCGAAAAAGAATGGTTTATAACCCAGCATCCTAAGACATTATCTATGACATCACTGGTTTTAACCGTATGACTTTCTTTAGTAGTCTTTTTTCCTTTCCCAATAACTGCTTTCGTAACTATTTCTTTAAACAAAATATCACCACTCCTTACTAACATCTTATGCTAGTAAGGTTAAAAAGTTTATTATTTAGTTACAGGATGAAAATCTAAAACACGTTCACGGCTTCTTATAGCTAAATAATTACTAATTTTAGCTTCAACTTCTTCGGCTGTTAAATCCATATAAGCTGTAAATTCATCAACAGTTAATTCACGAGTTGCCAAAATGGAACGGTCAACTGGTGGAATATCAGGATCCATTAATTGGCGATTTAAGTTGATTAGATTATCAAATTCATTAAATTCGTCTCCTGAATGTTTAATAACTTTTCTTTTCGTATTTATTTCACGATAGCCATTAAAAATACCTAATGGATTGCGATTAGCACTTAAAATGATAAAATCATCACCTAAATAACAAACAAATAATCTCTTATTATAATACTCCATTGTTTGACTTGAATCATATCCCGCACATGTTGACTCAATAGCGCGCATTTCTAGTGTTTCTAAAGAAGTAGCAATAGATTCTTGGCTTGTTTTAATATATTTTTGTAATTCTTCTACTGTGTAATCTTGATCAAGTTCTATATCAACATCACCAATTTGCATTAGTTCCCTATCTTTATCAAAGGCATATGGATAGTACATATCTTCATAATCATCATAATCACATTCATTTTTCTCATATACTCTTTTTACTAAAGTTTTATTAGTCACTAATTCATTAAAGTGAATAATCTTTCCACGACTATTACGAACAGCGACACAATAATACGTGTTTAAATCATTAGTTTCGCATTTTGTGCCAAATTGATTGACAAAATTTATAGCACCTGTCTTAACACGATAGACATCTCTTCTATTAATTTGCATAAATATCCCCCTTTTTAATTGTCGTATATTGTATAAAAAAAATGGAAAAATGTCAAATTTGGAGGATAATTATGATATAATCATCGTAGGTGAAATATATGAATTTAATGGATAATAGCAAGTTTATTTATGAAGATGATGAGATAATCGTTATTATGCGAGAAGACAGAAAAGAAAATGGTGAATTATTATTAACAACAAAGAAACACTTTGATAATCTTTTTGAAATTGATGAAGATTTACTTGGTCATATCCATAAAGTTTTAAAAGATATCAAAGATTTAATATATGATAGATTAGCTCCAGATGGCATACAAATAACAAGTAATTATGGTTCTATAAATAGTTATAATGCCTTTTATTTAGATATTATTCCTTATTATAATCCAACTCAGCCGTTAGTAGATATTAATATTATTTATGATAAATTAAAATAAGCATAGAAATATGCTTATTTATTTTGGTTTGATAAAATTTTCTTATTAGTACGAATATATTCTAAGACTTTTTTATCTTCAGAAGTTTTATCGGATTTTCTTTCTAACTCAGCAATTTTCTTATTCGCATCTTTAAATTGTCCGTGTTTTAGAAGATTACTAATCTCAAGATAATCCGCATTTTCGATAACAAGATCAAATTCTCCGTGCTTTTTTGGCGGTTCTTCCTCCACTGGTTCATAGGAGTATGGCATAAAACTTTTTAGATATATTTTATCTAATAGATGACAGTAACGTTTATAATTTTGTCTTCTTGCTTTAAATTGTTTTCTTTGGTCTAAATTTTTATGACAACAAGCAATAAAATATCTTGATTCTAAGGCTTTAGTGCCACCACGACGATTATAACCAACAAAATATCCCATAGCTTCAGTATATTCCTCTAAGAAAAACATAGATAATCCCATGTAATATAAGAAAATTGGATGTTCAAGTTTATAAAAAGCAGCAGATGCCATATCAAAAACATCAACATAATCATCTTCCATTAGGGCATTTTCGATAGTTTCAATGGATTGATAATAATATTCTTGCTGTTCTTCTGTATAATTATCAATTAACTCTTTTTCATGAATAAATTTACAATAAATAGCTTTTACTTTGCGCTTTTGTTGCTGATAATCCATTTCTTTTAATAATTCCTTAGCTTCTGAATGATAGCCATTTTCAATAAGAGTTGGAATGTATATAGAGGCATTAATGGTGTGATATTTATTATAAACGTCAATAGCAATAAGTCTATATAATTCGTCGTAATCTTGATTGGAAACCGCCTTATTTACAGAAACTCTGAGGGTGTTTTTACACTCTATTCGCTGTTTTTCTAAGACTTTCTTCAATAATTCTTGAATGGTTAAAAATTCAAATTGATTATGAGGATATTCTTCACATTTTTGAGCTAATTTAATAGATTCAGCATAATGACCTGATACGATACTCTTAATAAGTTCTTCATACATAGTTGATAATTGTTCATCTGTTATATTTTGAGAAAGGAAGATATCTAGAGGAATTTCTAATTCAATTGCTTGATCAGTAAGGTAACCTAAAAGAGCCAATATGATATTAAATCCATCTACTCTATTTTTTTCTTGAAGCATTTCTATGTAGATATGAAGATTATTTAAAGCTTCTTGCCAATTGCCTTCCATTAGGTAATTTTTATATAATCCATAGTAAATTGTTTTGGAGTTAGGATTTTTATTTTTAGCACAATTATATTGAACACGCGATGCCAAGTAGTTTCCTGTTTGATAGTATAATTTTGCAAGAATGATATTGGCAGACGGATCATCTGGTGATGAATTTCTTACTAAAAAGCGTCCCATTCTCGTTAATTTATCTTTTTCTATCTCCGTTAAGTTAGGTTTATACATTTGGGATTCAATATAACTTAATTGTCTTTTTATCTCTTTTTGATCTATAACCATAATAACCTCCTAAAATTAGTTAATATTATACTATAG